>CAYYVB010000105.1:0-9241 GCA_964475035.1 uncultured Opitutaceae bacterium
TCCCACTTCCTCGCGAGCATCAGCCACGAGCTCCGCACGCCGCTCAACGGCATCCTCGGCTACACGCAGATCCTGCGCCGCGACGCCGCGCTCAACGACAAGCAGCGCGCCGGTGTCGGCATCATCCACCAGTCCGCCGAGCATCTGCTCGCGCTGATCGACGACGTGCTCGACCTCGCGAAGATCGAGGCCCGCAAGCTCGAGCTGCACCCGTCGGAGTTTGCGCTGCCGGAGTTCGGGCAGAACGTCGCGGAGTTTTTCGCCCCGCGCGCCCGCGAGAAAGACCTGCGGCTCGAGACCTCGTTCGCGGCGGATCTGCCGGCCAGCGTCGTGGCCGACGCCCAGCGGCTGCGCCAGGTGCTGTTCAACCTGCTCAGCAACGCCGTGAAATTCACCCTGCGCGGCGGCGTGGTGTTCTCGATCGAGCGCGCCGGGCCGGCGGTGCGCTTCTCGGTCAGCGACTCCGGTCCCGGCATCGCGCCCGCCGACCAGGCGCGGCTGTTCGAGCCGTTCGCCCAGCTGGGCGATCACGGCCAGCGACTCGGCGGCACCGGCCTCGGCCTCAACGTCAGCCGCAGCATCCTCGAGCAGATGGGCAGCCAGCTCCAGGTGGAGAGCCGGCCCGGTTGGGGCACGCGTTTCTGGTTCGACCTCGTCCTGCCCGCGGGCTCCGGCGCCGCCGCCGCCGCGCGCACCACGACGCCGTGGCGCATCACCGGCTACGCGGGCGAGCGCCGCCGCGTCCTCGTGGCCGACGACCACGAGCCGAACCGCGCGCTCCTCGTCGACCTGTTGCAACCGCTCGGCTTCGAGCTCGTCACCGCCGCCGACGGCGAGGAAGCCGTGCAAGTCGCCCGCGAGACACGCCCGCATCTCGCGCTGCTGGATGTGCGGATGCCGCGGCTCGACGGGCTCGGCGCCGCTAGGCGCATCCGCGACGAACTCGGCGCCGACGCGCCCTGCCTCATCGGCATCTCGGCCAGCGCGCACGACCAGCAGCACGCCGCGGCGCTGGCGGCCGGTTGCGCGGCGTTCATCGCGAAGCCGTTCCGCGACGAGGAGCTCTTCGACCTCCTCGCCCGGCATCTCGGACTCACCTGGGAATTGTCCGCGGCGCCGGTGCCCGGCGAGACCCAGGCGCCGTTCCCGATGCTGCCTTTCCCGCCGTCGGCGGAGCAGGCCGGCCGGCTGCTCGAGCTCGCGAGCGGAGGCGACGTCGCCGCCGTGCGCGCCTACGTGCAGGAGCTGGCGGCGGCCGATCCGCGCCTTGCGGATTTCGCGGCGCAGGTCACCGACCTCGCCGCGCGCTTCAAGATGAAGGCCATCCGCGCCCTCGCCATCCGTTACACCACACCGGCACCGCCGGCCTGACCCCACTCTTCCTCTTTTCTCCCCCGGGAGTCTTCCGGAGAAAGAGGAAAAAGTCCCCAACCGCAGAGCTTCCCTCACCGTTTCCATGCCCGAAACCATCCTCATCGTCGACGACACGCCGGCCAACCTCAGCGTCCTCGCGGATTGCCTGAGCGGCGCAGGTTACACGCTGCTCGTCGCCGAGGACGGCGAGGATGCGCTCGATCTCACCGAGCGCACGACGCCCGACCTCATCCTGCTCGACGTGATGATGCCCGGCATCGACGGCTTCGCCACGTGCCGCCGGCTCAAGCAGCGGGCGGCGACGCGCGACGTGCCGGTGATCTTCATGACGGCGCTGACGGACACGGCGGAAAAACTGAAGGCCTTCGAGGCCGGCGCGGTCGACTACGTGACGAAGCCGATCCAGCACGAGGAGGCGCTCGCGCGCATCCACACGCACCTCACGTTGCGCCGGCTGCAGCGGCAGTTGCAGGAACAGCTCGCGTTGAAGGAACGCTTCATGCGCATCGCGGGACACGACCTGCGGAATCCGCTCTGCCTGATCCTCATGTCCGGCGAGCTGGCGCGGCGCAAAGGCGCGCCGCCCGAGGTGGCGGAGTATCTCGAGAGCATCCACGCCTCCGCCCGGCAGATGCGCGGCATCATCGACACGTTCCTCAATCTCCGCCGGCCCGGCGCCGAGACGGGCGGCGCGGGGCGTTGCGACCTGAATCTTCTCGCCGCCGCCGTCGCGGGACAGCACGAGCCCGCCGCCGAGGCGAAGCAGATCACGCTCACGCTCGAGCTCGCCGAGGGCCTGCCGCCGGCGCGGTGCGACGCCGGGCACGCCTACCAAGCCTTGGCCAACTACGTGAGCAACGCGCTGAAGTTCACGCCCCGCGGCGGCCGCGTCTTCGTGCGCACGCGCGCCGGCTCGCAGGGACCGCGCGTCGAGGTGGCCGACACCGGCCCCGGGGTGCCGGCGGCGGAGCGCGGCCAGTTGTTCCAGGAATTCGCGCGGCTCAGCCCGCGGCCGACCGGCGGCGAGGAGAGCAATGGCGTCGGGCTCAGCATCGTGCGGCAACTCGTGGAATCACAGGGCGGGCGCGTCGGCGCGGAATTTCCGGACGCGGGCGGCAGCGTCTTCTGGTGCGAGCTGCCCTTCGGCGGCGCGGTGTGATCCGGGTCGAGCCGGGCCGCGCGGGACGGAGCTATGACGTGTCCGCGCACTTGCCACAGTGGCGTCGGCCCCACTAAGCATTCCCTGCGGGCCAAAAAATTTCACTCTCCGCGGTGATTCTTCTCTTCAAAAATCTCCTCTACACCCTGCTGGTGCCGGGATTGCTGGTCGGCTGGCTGCCGTTGCGGGTGTTCGAGTCGCGGGCCGACTGGCCGGCCTGGTTGTCGTGGACCCATTGGCTCGGCCTCGGGCTGATCGTGGCGGGCACGGCGGCGTATTTTCACTGCCTTTGGCATTTGATGCACAAGGGACAGGGCACGCCGCTGCCCTTCGATCCGCCGCGTCGGCTGGTGCAACGCGGGCTCTACCGGTGGACGCGCAACCCGTGTTATGTCGCGGTGTTGGTGACGGTGACGGGCGAGGCGCTGTTCCTCCAGTCGTGGCACGTCGCCGTCTATCTCGTCTGCCTCGCGTGCGTGCTGCAATTGCTCGTCGTCCTGCACGAGGAGCCGGCGCTGGGCTTCCGTTTCGGGGCGATGTATGAGGACTACAAGCGCGCCGTGCCGCGCTGGTGGCCGAAGCGGCCGCCGCCGGTCGAGGCCGGGCGCGGACCCTGAACGTCGCCGCGCGGGCCCTCAGTCGATCCGGCCCTCGTCGAAGTCCATCAGGTCGGTGACGCTGAGGATGTCGGCCGTGCGGTCGGGGCAGCCCATGTTCGTCAGGGCCTCCTTCAGGAATTCGCGGCCGCTCGGCGTCATGCCCTTCTGCACGTATTCGCGGTTCCATTTCGCGGCGCGGACATCGGCGGGGAAGAGCGCGAGCAGGCGGCGGTCGATCTCGTCGTCGCCGAGTTGGGCGTCGAGGCAGTCGTGGACGATCTTCTCGACGGCGGCGGGATCGACGCCGAGGTGGAGGCAGAGGAAGCGGTCCATGCCGCGCTTGTAGTTCTTCGCGTAGCTCGCCGGCAGGGCACCGTGCTGTTTCACGTATTTGCACTTCGCGAGGAAGCGCGGCAGGTGCAGCAGGCCGGTCGCGCGGTGCGGCAGGTAGGGCGACGGCAGGCAGGTGAGGATTTCTCCGCTGGAACCCGGGATCGGCTTGGAAGGCATCGCGGCGAAGCAAGTCCAACCCCCGGCGCGACGCAAGCGCCGCTCAGCTCCGCCGGGCCGCCGCCGCGTCGCGGCGAGCCAGCGCGTTAGCTAATCCCGATGTTGCTTATTAGCCCCAATCCCGGCGCGCACCCGCGCCGGTGAAAGCCGGAGATTGGGGCTAATAAGCAACAATCGGCCGAAGGGAGGCGCGGGCGTGGCCCGCGGGTTCTTTGCGTAATACGCAAATTTCGCTCAGGGCGGGCGGCGACCCGTCGCGTTGGAGCAGGCGACCGGGGGCGTGACACAGCGCGGCCTTGCGGCGGGGGCGGCGGCAGGCGAGGCTGCAGGCGCCGATGCAAAAGCACTCCTTCGACAAGCGACGTCTCAAATGCCTCCTCCTCGAGGGTATCCACGAGAAGGCCGCCGAGGCCTTCGTCGCCGACGGCTACACCGCCGTGAAGGCGCTCCCCAAGTCGCTCGCCGGCGACGCGCTCAAGGCCGCGTTGAAGGACGTGCACTTCCTCGGCATCCGCTCGCGCACCGAATTGACGGCCGAGATGCTCGCCGCCGCGCCGAAGCTCACGGCCATCGGTTGCTTCTGCATCGGCACCAACCAGGTCGACCTCAAGGCCGCGGCATTGCGCGGCATCCCGGTCTTCAACGCCCCCTACTCCAACACGCGCAGCGTGGCCGAGCTCGTCATCGGCGAGATCATCATGCTCCTGCGCGGCATCCCGGCGAAGAACGCGCTCGTGCACCGCGGCGGCTGGACGAAGAGCGCCGAGGGCAGCGTCGAGGTGCGCGGCAAGACGCTCGGCATCGTCGGCTACGGCCACATCGGCACACAGGTCGGCATCCTCGCCGAGCACCTCGGCATGCGCGTGCTCTACCACGACATCGTCGGCAAGCTCCCGCTCGGCAACGCGCGACCGGTGGCGAAACTCGCCGCGCTCCTCGCCGAAAGCGACGTCGTGACGCTGCACGTGCCCGAGACCGCCACGACGAAGAACCTGATCGGCCGCGCCCAGCTGGCGCAGATGAAAAAGGGGGCGCACCTGATCAACGCCGCGCGCGGCACCGTCGTCGACATCGACGCGCTCGCCGACGCGCTCCGCCGCGGCCACGTCGCGGGCGCGGCGATCGACGTGTTCCCCGTCGAGCCGAAGGGCAACGACGAGGAGTTCGTCTCGCCGTTGCGCGGACTCGACCAGGCGATCCTCACGCCGCACATCGGCGGCTCGACGATCGAGGCGCAGGCCAACATCGGCGACGAGGTGGCCGACAAGCTCATCCGCTACTCGAACAACGGCTCGACCGCGACGGCGGTGAATTTTCCCGAGGTGACGCTTCCCGAGCACGCCGGCACGGGCAAATGCCGCCTGCTGCACGTGCACCGCAACGTCCCCGGCGTGCTCGCGCACATCAACGAGAAGTTCGGCCGTCGCGGCGTGAACATCTCGGCGCAATACCTGCAGACCAACGAGCACATCGGCTACTGCGTGATGGATGTGGACGCCTCCGCCAGCGAAGTGGCGATCGACGAGTTGCAGACGGTCACCGGCACGATCCGCGCGCGGTTGCTCTACTGAGCACGGAAATCGCGCTCGCCAACGCGGGGCACATCGCGCTGCATCGGCGCGCCCCATGAATGAGTTTCTGAGCGTCGGCGATTGGCTCGTGATCCTCGGCTACCTCGGCGGGATGGTGGCGCTAGGGATGTGGTTCGGCCGCGATCAACACACCACCCGCGACTATTTCCTGGGCAGCCGCAACACGCCGTGGTGGGGCGTCGGCATGTCGATCATCGCGACGGAGACGAGTGCGCTGACCATCATCGGGGTGCCGGCCATCGCCTACGGCGGCAACCTGATGCTGATCCAGATGATCATCGGTTACGTGATCGCGCGCGTGATCCTGGCGGTGGTCATGGTGCCGCATTATCTGCGCGGGGAGATCTACTCGCCCTATCAACTGCTGGAGCAGCGCCTCGGCCGCGGGCCGCGCCGGCTGGCGGGTGGCTTCTTCCTTTTTCTCGAGACGCTGTCGGCGGGGGTGCGCGTCTATGTGGCCTGCATTCCGATCCGCCTGATGTTGGGAGACACGGTGCTGGGGTTGGGCGGCGTGGCGGACCCGATCCTTGGGGCCATCGTGCTCTTCACGGGGCTTTCGCTGGTCTACACCTACGTGGGCGGCGTGAAGGCGGTGATCTGGACCGATGCAGTGCAACTGTGCCTTTTCCTGGCCGGCGGGATCTTCGCGTTGTTCTACGTGCCGTCGTTGGTGGAGGGCGGCTGGGCCGGGGCGCTGGCCAAGGCGGGCGAGGCGGGCAAGCTGGAGTGGTTCAACGCGGCCTTCAGTTTCGGGGCGCCGTTCAACATCTGGATGGGTGTGCTTGGTGGCACGGTGATGGTGCTCTCCTCGCATGGGGCGGAGCAGCTGATCGTGCAGCGCGTGCTGGCTTGCGGCAGCGTGGCGGAGGGGAGGAAGGCGCTGGTGCTGAGCGCCGTGCTGATCTTTCCGCTGTTCCTGATTTTCCTGCTCGTGGGGGCGATGCTGTGGGTGTTCTACCAGGCGCATCCGATGCAGATCCCGCTGCCGGAGAGCCGGCCGGGCATCCGGGCCAACGACTTCATCTTCCCGGTTTTCATGCTGACGGAGGTGCCGCACGTGCTGAAGGGATTCCTCATCGTCGCGATCCTCGCGGCGGCGATGTCTTCGATCAGCTCGGCGTTGAACGCACTCGCGTCGGTTTCGACGATGGACTTCGTGAAGCCGCTGGCGCCGCGGCTGAGTGAGGCGGCCTTGCTGGCGTGGAGCCGGCGCTCGACGGTGCTGTGGGCGGCGGCGCTGGTGGGGGTGGCATGGTTGACGCGCGAGGTGCAGTTTGTGCTGAACGCGGCGTTTTCACTGCGCGGTCTGGCCAGCGGCGCGCTGCTCGGCGGGTTGTTGCTGGCGCTGTTCGCCCGCGGTGTGGGGGCGCGGGCGGTGATGGCGGGCATGGTGGCGTCGGTGGTGACGATGAATCTGCTCTACTGGCCGCCCAATCTCCCCGCGGTGCGCGGCTGGTGGCTGGCGACTTTCGGCGGCGAGGTCTTCTGGCCGTGGTTCACGCTGATCGGCACGCTGGTGACGCTCGGCGTGGCGGCGGCGGTGGGGCGCTGGATGCCGCAAAACAAAGACGCCGGCCCGCGGGCCGGCGTCTGAAAAGTGCGGAAAGCGGCTGCGGGCGGGCTCAGAAGAAGCGCACGGGCTTCGCCTGCTGTTCCATGCGGGCGTGCTCCTCGTCGGAGCAGCCGGCGTTGGTCTTCACGTCGGTGGCGGCGCTGGTGGGCTGCACGAGCTCGTTCGCGAGCATGTAGTTCTCGACCTCCTCGCCGGACACGTCCGCGAGCATCACGCCGTCGATCTCCACGCAGGGCGAGAGGGGCTGGCCGGACTTGCGGACCATCTCCTCGTAGTTGGAGCGGACGTTGATGATGTCGATGTCCTCGAACTCGAGGTTGTATTTGCGCATGATGGCGCGGACGCCGTTGGACCAGCCGCAGTGCGGCTTGAGGTAGGCTTTGATCTTCATGGTGGGTGCGTGCTTGGGTCGGATTTGCGGCGCAATGTAGGCGGGGTCTTTTCTTCTTCAACTGAAAGTTTGGCCCCTTAGTGTTTGCGGCCGTGCCCGTCCCCCCGCCCGTCCTGACCCCCGTGCAAGCCTCGGCCTTCGCCCGGCTCGCGCTCGACAACGTGCGCCGCGAATACCCGCGGGCGGAGTTTCATCTGCTCGGCGGCCCCGGCGACGTCCGGCCGCCACGGGAGCTGCACCCGGCGTTCTACGGGAGCTACGACTGGCATTCGTGCGTGCACCAGCACTGGATGCTGGTGCGGTTGGTGCGGCTGTTCCCGGAGCTGCCGGAGAAGGAGACGGTCCACGCGGTGCTGCGCGCGCACCTGAGCGCGGAGAACCTCGCCGTGGAGGCCGCTTATCTCGCCGCGCCGGGGCGAACGACTTTTCAACGGCCCTACGGCTGGGCGTGGTTCCTCAAGCTCGAGCAGGAGATGCGCAGCTACGACCCGGAATTCGCCGCGAACCTGCAGCCGCTGGCGCGGGTCATCCGCGAGGGCTTTGTCACCTACCTGCGGGCGCTGACCTACCCGGTGCGGCACGGGGTGCATGCGAACAGCGCGTTCGCGACGGGTTTCGCGCTCAACTGGGCGCGCTCGATGGACGACCAGCCGTTGAAGCTCCTCTGCACGAGCCGGGCGGCGGCGTGGTTCGGGCACGACCACGATTATCCGGGTCATCTGGAGCCGGGCGGCGAGGATTTCTTTTCGCCCGCGCTGGTCGAGGCCGGGTTGATGGGGCGCATTTTGCCGCAGATCGCGTTCGCGCAGTGGTTCGCGCGCTTCCTCCCGCGGCTCGCCCAGGGTCAGCCGGCGAGCCTGCTGCAACCGGCGGCGGTGAGCGATCCGGGCGACCCGAAGATCGGCCACCTCATCGGGCTTAACCTCAATCGCGCGTGGGTCTGGCGGCGGCTGGCCGGTTTGCTGCCGGCGGGCGATCCCGCGATCCCGGTCTGCGAGGCGGCGGCGGCACGGCACTACGAGGCGGCGATGCCGATGCTCGACGCGCACGATTTCACCCGCGCGCACTGGCTGGCGTCGTTCGCGGTGTATGCGTTGACGGAGTGAGGCGGCGGTGCGCCCGGCGGAGGCGCGGACGAAATTCGCCTAGCCCGCCCGGCGGTGCGCAGCATCATGCGCGCGCATGGCGACTTTTCTCCTCCTCGTCCTCTCCAACGTCTTCATGACCTTCGCGTGGTATGGGCATTTGAAGTTCCTCCATGACAAACCGCTCTGGGTGACCGTGCTGATCTCGTGGGGCATCGCGTTCTTCGAATACTGCCTGATGGTGCCCGCGAACCGGCTCGGTTACGGGAAGTTCACCGGCTACGAGCTGAAGATCATGCAGGAAGTCATCACGCTGGTCGTGTTCGTCGGTTTCGCCTGGCTCGTGCTCGGGGAAAAGCTGCGGTGGAACTACGCGGTGAGCCTCGGCTGCATCTTCCTCGCGGTTTATTTCGCCTTCGGCTTCCGCCCGGCGCCGCCGGCGGCGTGAGCGCGACCTCAAATCAGGCGCTTTTTTCCCGACAACGTTCTTGCCCGCGCCGGGACGCCGCCGAAAGTCTCCTGACATAACGCTGTCATCGCGTTCCCCTACTCTCTCCTTTCCCAACCACTCCTCCCTCCATGTCCACCAAAGCCGATAAGTCCGCCAAAGCCGATCCCAAGTCCGCCGTCGTCGCCGCCACCGTCGCGCGCGAGAAGAACCTCGACCTCGCCGTCTCCTCCATCACGAAGCAGTTCGGCGAAGGCTCGATCATGCGCCTCGGGAGCAACACGAAGATGAAGGTCGAGACGCTCTCGACCGGCTCCCTCGCCATCGACCTCATGCTCGGCGTCGGCGGCCTGCCCAAGGGCCGCATCATCGAGATCTACGGTCCCGAATCCTCGGGCAAGACCACCTTCTGCTTGAGCGTCATCGCCGAGGCCCAGCGCCGCGGCGGCCTCGCGGCCTTCATCGACGTCGAGCACGCGCTCGATCCGAAATACGCCAAGGTCGTCGGCG
>CAYYVB010000106.1:0-9143 GCA_964475035.1 uncultured Opitutaceae bacterium
CCTTGTCGATGCCGCGCTTGAGGTAGACCGGGTTGGAGCCGGCGGTGACGTTCTTGAGGCCTTCCTTGTAGATGGCCTCGGCGAGGACGGTGGCGGTGGTGGTGCCGTCGCCGGCGCTGTCGTTGGTCTTGGAAGCGACTTCCTTCACCATCTGCGCGCCCATGTTCTCGTAGGGATCGGGAAGCTCGACTTCCTTGGCGACGGTGACGCCGTCCTTGGTGACGGTCGGGGAACCGAATTTCTTGTCGATGACGACATTGCGGCCCTTGGGACCGAGGGTGACCTTGACGGCGCGGGAGAGGATCTCGACGCCGCGGAGGAGTTTCTGACGAGCGACTTCGTCGAAGATGAGCTGTTTGGCTGCCATGATATTTTTAGGGATTTGAGATGGGAGATTTCAGAACTGAGATGCGTGAAGCGCCTTAGGCGATGACGCCGAGGATGTCATCCTCGCGGACAAGGGTGAACTTCTGGTCATCAATCTTCACCTCGGTGCCGCCGTATTTGGAGATGAGCACGCGGTCGCCGACCTTGACTTCGAAGGGCGTGATCTTGCCGTTCTCGTCCTTCTTGCCGGTGCCGAGGGCGATGACCTTGGCCTCCTGGGGCTTTTCCTTGGCGCTGTCCGGGATGATGATCCCGCCGCGGACCTGCTCTTTTTCCTCGATGTGCTGCACGAGCACGCGATCACCGATGGGTTTGATGTTCACTTTAGCCATATTGGTTTAGTGTTTTTTGGGTTGGAGTTGGTTGGGGAAAATGCGTCGAACCCGGTCGCTGGTGCGGCGCGGGCTCGCGAGTGTGGGGTGGCTTACTTCTTCTCCTCGTCGATGATCTCGACATCGGCATCGACGACCTTGCCGTCGACTTTCTTGGCCTTCTTGGGCTCGGAGGAAGCGTCACCGGTGGTGGAGGACTGCGGACCGGCGTCCGCGGCACCGGCGGCGCCGGCGGCGGCCTGGGCCTGCTGGTAGAGCTCGGCGCCGACCTTCTGGAGATTTTCGAGCGCGGCCTTCATGCGGGCGACGTCGGCGGACTCGAGGTCCTTCTTGGCGTCGGCGAGGGCGGTCTCGATCTTGCCCTTCACGTCGGCGGGGAGCTTGTCGCCCGCGTCCTTGAGGGTCTTCTCGAGCTGGTAGATGGTGGTGTCGAGTTGGTTCTTGGCCTCGGCGGCTTCCTTGCGCTTGGCGTCCTCGGCGGCGTTGGCCTCGGCTTCGCGGGTCATCTTCTCGACCTCTTCCTTGGTGAGGCCGGAGGAACCTTGGATGGTGATCTTCTGGTCCTTGCCGGTGCCAAGGTCCTTGGCGGTGACGTGGAGGATGCCGTTGGCGTCGATGTCGAAGGTGACTTCGATCTGCGGCGTGCCGCGCGGGGCCGGCGGGATGCCGTCGAGCTTGAAGGTGCCGAGGGTCTTGTTGTCGCGGGCCATCGGGCGCTCGCCCTGGAGGACGACGATCTCGACGCCGGGCTGGTTGTCCGAGTAGGTCGAGAACACCTGCGCCTTCTTGGTCGGGATCGTGGTGTTGCGCGGGATCATCGGCGTGGCGACGTCGCCGGCGGTCATGATGCCGAGGGTGAGCGGGGTGACGTCGAGGAGGAGGACGTCGCGGACTTCGCCCTTGAGGACGCCGCCTTGGATGGCCGCGCCGACGGCGACGACTTCATCGGGGTTGACGCCTTGGTGCGGCTGCTTGCCGGCGAGCTGGCGGGCGATCTCGACGACCTTGGGCATGCGGGTCATGCCGCCGACGAGGACGAGTTCGTCGATGTTGGCGGTGGAGACGCCGGCGTCCTTGATGCAGTTCTGGAACGGCTGCTTGCAGCGCTCGAAGAGCGAGTCGCAAATCTGCTCCATCTTGGCGCGCGTGACCTGAAGATTGAGGTGCTTCGGGCCGGAGGCGTCGGCGGTGATGAAGGGGAGATTGATGTCGTAGGTGGTGGCGGATGAGAGGGCGATCTTGGCCTTCTCGGCCTCTTCCTTGAGGCGCTGGAGGGCCATCGGGTCCTTGCGGAGGTCGATGCCGTTTTCCTTTTTGAAGCTGTCGACGAGCCACGAGATGATGGCGTCGTCCCAGTTGTCGCCGCCGAGGTGGGTGTCGCCGTTGGTGGCCTTCACCTCGAAGACGCCGTCGCCGATCTCGAGGATGGAGACGTCGAAGGTGCCGCCGCCGAGGTCGAACACGGCGATCTTCTCGTCCTTCTTCTTGTCGAGGCCGTAGGCGAGCGAGGCGGCGGTGGGCTCGTTGATGATGCGGAGCACGTCGAGGCCGGCGATCTTGCCGGCGTCCTTGGTGGCTTGGCGCTGCGCGTCGTTGAAATACGCGGGGACGGTGATGACGGCCTGCGTGACTTTTTCGCCGAGGTAGGATTCGGCGTCGGCCTTGAGCTTGCCGAGGACGAAGGCCGCGATCTGCTGCGGCGCGAAGGTCTCGGTCTTGTCGCCGACCTGCACCTCGATGTAGGCGTCGCCGTTCTTGCCGGCCACGACCTTGTAGGGGAGGTTCTTCGCCTCTTCGCTGACTTCGGTGAATTTCCGGCCGATGAGGCGCTTGGCGGAGAAAATGGTGTTCTTCGGATTCGTCACGGCCTGGCGCTTGGCGGCTTGGCCGACGATGCGCTCACCGGTCTTGGTGAAAGCGACGATGGAAGGCGTGGTGCGGGCACCCTCGGCGTTCGGGATGACCACCGGCTCGCCACCCTCCATGACGGCCATGCACGAGTTCGTTGTGCCCAAGTCGATGCCTAGAATTCTGCTCATGATGCCAACCCCTTCTGCAAAGACTGTGCCGCCGCCGAATTTAAATTTAAAATGCTGATTGCCTTTAACTTAACAAAATGTGCGTCAGGGCGAATCCTGTCCCATTCTCGGGCGCTCGTGCCAGCGTGTCACACGCTCGGGGAAGGCTGTGTCACACTGTAACTCAACACCGCTTTCTGGTCGACCGCCGGGGCGTGACGAAACGCCGCGTTGTTTTCCGGACCTTCGTGCCTACGGTAGCGGCATGGAGACGATGGAAGTGCCCACGACCGTTCCTGTGATGACTTTGCCGAACACGGTCTTCTTTCCGCAGTCGTTGCTCCCGCTTCATATCTTCGAGCCGCGTTACCGCGCCATGCTCCGCGATGTGCTGGCCACCAACCGCCTCTTCGCCGTCGCCCGACTCGATTCCCGCCGCCTGCGCGAGCCCGGTGCCATCGAGCCGCCGCATCAGATCGCCTCGCTTGGCGTCGTGCGCGCCTGCCAGGAAGCAGACGATGGCACCTCGAACCTCCTGCTGCAAGGCCTGTGCCGCGTCGCGATCCGCGACATCGTGCGCGAGCAACCCTACCGCCTCATCGCCGTGCAACCGCTTGTCAGCGTCAGCGGCGGCAATCACACGCAACTCGAAATCATGCGTCTGGAGGTGTTGCGCCTGCTCAACCTCCGCCGCCGGCTCGGTTCGCCCGCACCGAAGGGCATGACACAATTCCTCGAAGGGGTGGAAGACTTCGACGCCTTCGCCGACATCGCCGTGTTCAACCTCTGCGAAGACGACGCGGTGAAACAACGCCTGCTCGAGGAGCTCGACACCCGCCGCCGGCTCCAGCTCTTCGCCGCGCAGCTGAAAGTCGACATCGAGCACCTTCGCCTCCGCCGCAAGTTGCAGGGCGGCCTCGGCGAAGACGCCATCGCGAACAACTGAGCCGAGGAACGAGCCTCGCCTCACTCAATCCGTCGCGCGCAAAGGCTTCACCGCGCGCACCCACTCGGCGACGGGCACGCCGCCTTCAAGATGCTCGCGTCGGATGCGATCGAAGCGCTCCGGCGTCACCTGCCCATACCACACGCCCTCGGGATAGACGACGAGCCAAGGGCCCTCGGTGCAGAGGCGCAGGCACGCCGCTTTCGTGCGCATCACGGGCAACGCATGCGCCTTCACCTCTGCTTTCACGTGCTGCCAAGTGCGGTCACCGTCCTCCGCCGCGCAGCAATCGGGTCCGGCGCAAAGGAACAAATGCCGCCGCGCGCCCGCGAGTCCGGCCTTGGCGAAACCTTTTTCGACCGCGTCCATGCGCCGCGTCAGGCACCGCCCGCGACCGCGGCGAAGTTGGCGTCGGCCTGACGCCAGTCGACGACGTTCCAGAACGCCGTCACGAAATCCGCGCGCCGGTTTTGGTAGTGCAGATAGTAAGCATGCTCCCACACATCGAGGCCGACCACGGGGACGAGGCCCTCCATCAGCGGCGAATCCTGATTCGCCATCGAGTGCACCACGAGTCCGCCGCCGGGCCTCGCACTCAGCCACGCCCAGCCGCTGCCAAAGCGTTTCAGCGCGGCATCGGTGAACTGTTTCTTGAACTCCTCGAACGACCCGAACCCACCCGCGATCGCGTCCGCCAAACGGCCGACCGGCGCTCCCCCGCCCTGCGGCGACAGGTGCGCCCAGAAAAACGCGTGGTTCACGTGCCCGCCGGCGTTGTTGCGGATGCCGGTTCGAATCGCCTCCGGCACGCTCGCGAGGTCGCGCACCAGCGCTTCGGGTCCGCGCGCGAGCAGGTCGGCGTGGTCCTTGAGCAGGTTCTTCGCGTTGGTGATGTAGGCTTGGTGATGCTTCGTGTGATGGATCTCCATCGTGCGCGCGTCGAAGTGCGGCTCGAGCGCGGCGTAATCGTAGCGCAATGCCGGCAGATCCCAACCGAGCGCGGCGGACGCCTCCGGCCCCTTCGCCACGGCCCGCGTCGCGAGCGAACCGAATCCGGCGAGCGCGAAGCCCGCTCCCATCACCTTCAAGGCCTGCCGCCGGTCCATGCCGGCCGTCGGATTGTCAGATTGCATGATTGCGAACGTGGCGCGTTTCGTCGCCGAGGCAAGGACGCGCACCACGGCCCCGCCGCCATTGACCCGCCCGCCAACACCGCCTTTCCTCGCCAGACATGACCGCCCCGGCCGCCTCCGCTCCATTGCCCGCCTCGCCGCGCATCCTCGCGGCCGAGGACGATGCGACGACGCGCCGATTAATCGAGTTCAAGCTGCGCCGGGAGGGATTCACCGTCGAGGCCCACGTCAACGGTGAGGAGTTGCTCGCCCGAGCGACAGAATTCGCACCGCAGCTTGTCATCCTCGATCTGATGATGCCGGTGAAGGACGGTTACTCCACGCTCCGCTCCCTCAAAAACGACCCGGTCCACTCCGCCGTGCCCGTGCTGATGTTGTCCGGGAAGAATCAGGAGGAGGACGTCGTGCGCTGTCTGAATGCCGGCGCGGCCGACTACATGGTCAAGCCGTTCAGCCCGGACGAACTCGTCGTCCGCGTGCGCAAACTCGTGAGGTAAATCCATGCGCGCCCCGCTCCGTCCCATAGCATTCGCCCTGGCGCTGTGCGCTGCGACGGCGGGGTTGCTGGCCCCGGCAGCGGCCGCCGCGACGTTCGACGAGGCGCTCGCCGTGAAGCGCTCCGGCGACCACACCCGCGCGATCACGCTGTTTGAGGAACTCGTTGCCGCCGAGCCGCGCAACGCCCAGTATCTGTTTCATCTCGGCACCGTGCAGGGTTGGGCCGGCCGCACGGACGAGGCGCTGGCGACTTTCGAACGCGCCCTGCAGATCGCGCCGCAGGATGCCGACGTGCGCCTCGGTTACGGCCGCGTGCTGGCGTGGTCGGGCAAGCTCGTGCGGGCAGAGGAAATCTTCCGCGCCCTCGTCGCAGAGCAGCCTGGCAATCTCGAGGCGCTCAACATGCTGGCGCGGGTGCTGGTTTGGCAGCGGCAGCTCGATGCTGCGAGCGCACTTTACGGCAACATCCTCGCTCTCCACCCGGACAACACCGACGCCCTCCTCGGTCAAGGCGACGTCGAGCGCCTGCAGGAACGCTTCAACGAAGCGCGCGCACTCTACCAGCGCGCGCTCGAGCTCGAGCCCGATTCGGCCGACATCCGGCAACGTCTCGCGAGCGTGCGCGGCGCCGGCCGCTGGCGGCTTGATGCAGGCGTCGAATGGAGTTCCTTTTCGGGCAACTCGCGCGAGGACTGGCGCGGTGTCAACGCCGCGCTCCGCTACACGCTCGACCGACGCACGGGCGTCGGCCTCGGCTACGAATACGCGCGGCGTTTTCGACTCACGGATACGCATTACTCGATCGGTGCCGACCGTCGGTTCACGGACCGGCTCAGCGGCCAGATGCGGCTCGGTGCGACCCCCCAGGCCGACTTTCTCGCGCGCCGTTCTCTCAACGCCAGTGCGACCTGGCTCTGGCGTCCGGCCAGAGAGGATCGTGGCGCCACTTTCCTCTTCGCGGACTATCGCGCTTCGGGTTTCGCACCGGGCACGGCGCACAGCCTGTGGATTGGTGCCACGCAGCAACTCGAACACCGGCTCGCGCTCACCGGCAAAGTCCTGCTGACGCGCAATCTGAACGCCGATTTTACCAGCGGCTGGCAAATGCGTCTCGATGGCGAACCCTCCGACCGCTGGCGCTGGTATGTCGCCTACGCGGATGCCTACGAATCGCTTTCCAGCTCGGTCTTCGACTTCACCCGCGAGCTGCGCACGCGCGCCGTCTTCGGCGGGATTTATCGCGAATTCTCCTCCACCTTGGGCCTCAGGATCGACCTGACCCATGAGTGGGCGGCCGGTC
The DNA here is from genome assembly GCA_964475035.1 of uncultured Opitutaceae bacterium. Lineage (GTDB taxonomy): Bacteria > Verrucomicrobiota > Verrucomicrobiia > Opitutales > Opitutaceae > Didemnitutus. Next base: position 6,615 of record CAYYVB010000106.1, read on the forward strand.
AACCCAGCCGCAACGCCTTCCATGCCGGCATCGTCACCCGTTTCTGACGCGGGTCTGATCGCAGGCCTGACGCAAGCGAGCGTCCTGCTCGCCGTCGCCTCATTGTTGGTCTGGCTCGCTGTGTTCGGCGTGCGTCTGCTGCGCCTGCGTCGGTCGCGTCAGGCGGTCGCAGCGGAGGAGGAATTGACCGGCATCGTCCTCGACCAGCTGTCGGGCTATGGCGCCGCGGCCGTCAAACTCAACCTGTTGCCTGAATGGAAGCGCGACATCCTGCTCCACGTCCTGCAGCAGCTGATCGAACAGACCAAGGGGCGCGACCAAGCGAACCTGATCCGCATCCTGCATGATGCGGGCTTTCATCAAGCGGCATTGCAGCAACTGCAGGAACATCGCGATCCAGCGGTGCGACAAAGCGCCTGCACGGTGCTCGGCTATTTTTCCGACGAACCGAGTGTGGAGGCCTTGCGCGGGGCCCTCGAGGATGCCGACCCGGCGGTGCGCCTGACGGCGGCGCGTGCGCTGCTGCACAAGGATCGGATCGACTCATTGGCGACAATGCTCGGCCAGCTGCGATTCCCGCCGGACGATCCGCCCTTGGTGCTGGCGGAGATCTTCGCGCGCCTGCCGGACCGACTGCGTCCCGAGGCCATCTCGCTTCTGGCTTCACGGCAGCTGCCGCCCGAGTGGCTGCGCATGCTCGCGCTCGCGTTGGCCCGCAACCAGGTCTTTGATGCCTACGACGCCATCGTGTCGCTGCGCGACGCCCCGCAGCCGCGCGTCCGTTCCGCCGCGTGGGTGGCTTTGACTGAACTCGGAGATCCGCGCGCAGGCGACCTGGTGCTCGAAGGTCTGCGCGACCCCGCGTCCGATGTGCGTCAGGTCGCCGGACAGTGCGCCGGCAAGCTCGGCGGCCCCGAGGTGTTGCCGCTGCTGGGCGAACTGGCCCGCCAAGGCGAATGGTGGGAGCGTTTCCACGCCGCCAGCGCACTTCACGGCTGCGGCCCCGAAGGACGCGCATTGCTCGCTCGCCTCGCGGAGGGTGCGCCGCCGGAGGATCCGGTGCGCCAGGTTTGGAACGAACACCGGCAGGAAGGAGGCGGCCATGGACGCTGAGACCCTGCGCCAAGCCATCATTGCCGCGGCCGCCGGCTTCGGCTGGTTCGTGTTCGGCTCGGCCATCATCCAGTATCTGCTCTACACCGCGCAGACGGTGCTTGCGTTCTTCGAGCTGAGGCATGCCCGCGCCGAGGAGCGGCGCAACAGCGCGAGCTGGCTGATGAGCGCAAAATCCGTGCCGGGTATCTCCCTCCTCGTCCCGGCCTACAACGAAGAGCGCACCATCGTGGAGAACATCCAGTCGCTGCTCACTCTGCGCTATCCGCGCTACGAGATCATCGTCGTCAACGACGGCTCGAAGGACGGCACCGCCCGCGCCGTGATCGAAGCATTCAAACTCGAGCGCACAGAGCTCATCCGCCCGCACCCCGCGCCGTGCAAGCCGATCCGCGGCATCTACCGGCACCGCGATTACCCAAACCTGCTCTTCATCGACAAGGAGAACGGCGGCAAATCCGACGCGCTCAACGCCGCGATGAACTACGCGCGCCACCCGCTGGTCTGCGGCGTCGATGCCGATTCGCTGCTGGACCACAACTCGCTCATCAAGGCGGCGCGCCCCTTCGTCGAGCACCCGCACCGCCTCATCGCCGTCGGCGGCACCATCCGGATCGCCAACGGCTGCGAGGTGCACGGCGGCATGGTGATCAACGAAGGCGCGCCGCGGACTGTGCTGCCGCTGTTCCAGGTGATCGAATACCTGCGCGCCTTCCTCATCGCCCGGCTTTCGTTCAGCCGAATGAACACCGTTTCCATCATCTCGGGGGCGTTCGGGTTGTTCAAACGCCACGCCGTGCTCGCGGTGGGCGGCTACACCCATGGCACGGTCGGCGAGGACATGGAGCTGATCGTGAAGCTGCACCGCCACTTCAAGGAGCGCGGCGAGCCCTACAACATCCTCTTCGTGCCGGATCCGGTCTGCTGGACGGAGGCGCCTGAATCCCTCGCCGTCCTGCGGCGCCAGCGCACCCGCTGGCAGCGCGGACTCTGCGAAGTCCTCTGGCGGCACCGTTCGATGCTCTTCAACCGGCGCTACGGCCGCATCGGCATGCTGGGTTTGCCGATGTTCGTGGTGTTCGACCTCATCGGCCCGTTCCTCGACCTGCTCGGCCTCGTCTTCGTGCCGCTTTGCTGGTGGGCCGGCATCCTGAGCTTCGAATTCATGGTGGCGTTCTTCGCCGTCGTCGTCCTCTACGGCGTGTTCCTCAGCATGATGGCGCTCGTGCTGGCCGAGCTCGCGCTGTTCAAGACGACGCGCAAGCGTGACATGGCGCTCCTCGCCCTCGCCGCGATCGCGGAGAACTTCGGTTACCGCCAGCTCAACCTGCTCTGGCGCATCGAGGGCATCTGGCAGTATTTCCGCAAGCAGCAGTCCTGGGGCGAGATGACCCGCACCGGCTTCACGAAGAAAAA
>CAYYVB010000107.1:0-9083 GCA_964475035.1 uncultured Opitutaceae bacterium
GCGGTCATCATGCCCGTGAGTTCGCTGCTGAGCCTCGTCATCGTCGGCGTCGGCATGCGGCGCTGGGTCAAGGTGGGGTGAGGCGCATGCGTCCGCATCCGATGGCGGCGACGATGCGATTTCCCTGTTGGTTGCGCGCTTGATGTAGCAGCCGTCGTCAGACGGCTGGTTTGGGCCAACGTGAATGCCACCGAAAGAAAAACAGCCGTCTGACGACGGCTGCTACGACTGAGAGGCTGGACTCGCGTAATGGCGTGTGCGCCGGCGCTCAGAACGCCTGCGGAATCGACGCGGTCAGGTTGATCGGGGCGCCGTCGGTGACGATGAGGTTGTCCTCGAGGCGCACGCCGCCGAGGCCGAGGTGTTGCTCGACCAGGGTCCAGTTGACGTCGTCGCGATATTTTTCCCGGCGCGCCGGATCGTTGATCAGCGCCGGGATCAGATAGAGACCGGGCTCGATCGTCACGGTGTAGCCGGGACGCAAGATCAGGTCCATGCGCAGGCTCTTCAGGCACGCGCGCGGGTCCTTCGTGCGGCCGGGCTCGAGGCCGCTCCCGTCGCGCACGCCGAGGCCGACCATGTGGCCGACGCCGTGCGGGTAGAACAGCATGTGCGCCTCGCGTTCGACGAGCGACGTGGCGTTGCCCTTCATCACGCCCATGTCGACGAGGCTGCCGATCATGTCGACGGCGGCGCCGAAATGGATGTCCTTCCACTCCGCGCCGTTGACGCACTTGGCGCAGGCGCGCGCGTGGGCGTTCTTCACCGCGGCGTAGAGGTCGCGCTGGAACGCACTGGGCTTGCCGCCGGCCACGTAGGTGCGGGTGACATCGATGACGTAGCGCTCCACCTGCGCGCCGGCGTCGATGAGGATGAAGTCGCCTTCGCGCGCGATGCGCTGGCCCGAGGGCGAGCCGTGGAACACCGCGGCCTGCGCGCCGACGCCGACGATGGTGTCGTAGCCGGTCTTGTCGCCGCCGCCGCGGAAGAAACCCGCCTCGAGCTCGACCTGCATGCGGCGTTCGCTCACGCCGGGCGCGAGGAACGGCTGCACGGCCGCGTAGCCCTCGGCGGTGGCGACGGCGGCGCGTTTCATCAATTCGATCTCGCCGTCCTCCTTCGGGCGGCGGGCATGGCGCAACGCATCGCGCACGCGCGCGGTCAGCGCCGGATCGCCGGCCACGCCGTCGATCGGCGCGCCGAGCGCGGCGAGGCGCCGGCCGGAACGCGCGGCGATCCACGCGGGGAAACGGCCGAGGAGTTCGCCGGGAAGTTGTTCCGCGCCGTCCCACACGCGCTCCATCTCGGTCACCTCAGGCACGAACGAGGTCCACTCGCGCGTCTTCGCGTCGTAGGCGACGATGCCGCCGGGGGCGTCGGCGTGGCCCGTGAGGTAATAGTATTCCTGGTGGGCGATGAAGGGGAGCATCGCGTCGCTCAGCTCCGGCTTGGGGAGCGGGTGGCCGGCGCCGGCGAGGAGAATCTCGTCGGTCAGGCCGAGGGCGGGGGCGATGCGGGCACGGCGGGCAGCGTAGTCGATGGGCATAACGGCAGGATTGGAGCTAGGCAGAATTCCGCCGCGAACGGAAGTCCCCGCATCATCCGGCCGGTGGAAATCCCGGCCGGTGCGAAGGGGTTATCTGCTCAGAGATCGGCCAGTGCCTTCTTCGCGGCTTCGAACTGCGGATTGCGCACCAAGGCGGCCTCGAAACGCACGCGCGCCTCGTCCTTGCGCCCGAGCTTGGCCAACACGCTGCCGACGGAAAAGTGCGCCCCGGCCGAGGCCGGCCGCGCGGCGAGCACGGTCTCGTAATGTTGCAGGGCTTCGTCGAACTTCTCCTCGCGCTCAGCAATGCGGCCGAGTTCGCCGGCGCCGACGACGGGATTCAGCGCCTGAACCCGGAGGGCAAATTCGCGGGCCTTTGCCGTGTTGCCACCGGCAATCTCGGGCGCGTTGGTGTAGAAGCGCGCGAGGCCGATCAGTCCGGCGAGGTGGTTTTGATCGAGCGCGACGGATTTTTCGAAGGAGCCTTTCATCTTCCCGCTCAGCATCGCCATCTGCATGAAATTCACCTCGCCCATGCGCAGGCTGAGCGCCATGCCGAGCTGCGAGTGATGGTCGGGCTTGGCGGCATCAAGTTTCACCGCCTGCTCGGCCGCCTCAACGGCCTCCTTGGCGCGGCGCTGGCCGGTGCGGACCTGCGAGAGGAGATGAAACGCGCCGGCGTCGGTGGAGCCGGCGGCAGCGAGCGGCGCGACGAGCGTCTCGGCGGCGGCGAGGTCGCCGGCCTTGAGCGCGGCGGCGGCTTTTTCGAGGTCGGTCTGCGCGAACGCGGACCCGACGAGAAGGAACGAAGCCGCGAGCGCGGCGAGGAGGGAACGGTGGTTTGTTTTCATGGAAGGAGATTTCGCGTTGAAGGTTTTGGGTAGGGCGCGCACTCCGTGCGCGCAGGGAACGGGTTGCGGCGGGCCCAGCGGTCCCGCCCTACCTAGTCTGCATTGAGCGCGCGGACGGGATTCAGGCGCGCGGCGCGGAGCGCGGGATGGGCGCTGGCGAGGAGCGCGACGGACGGGATGAACACGAGCAACGCCGCGATGATCCAGGGATCGTGCGGCTCGACGCCGTGCAGGAGGCCGCGCAGGAGCTGGCCGAGCGCGAGCGCGCCGAGCAGGCCGATGACGACCCCGGCGAGCGCCAGCCGGCCGGCGCGGGCGAGCACTTCCTGCAGCACGCGGAGCGGGCTCGCCCCGAGCGCCATCCGCACGCCGATCTCGCGCACCCGCTGGTTCACCGTGAACGCCATGCTCGCGTAGATGCCGAAGGAGGAGAGGCCGAGCGCGATGACGGCGAACATGCCGAAGAGGAGCGTGCGCAGGCGCGGCACGGTGTTGATCATCGCGATGCTCTCGTCGAGCGACTGGATGCTCATCGACGCCGTGGGGTCGGCCTGGCGCAACGCATGCTGGATCGCCGCCACGGAGGCGGCGCCGTGCGTGCGGATCACCATCGTTGTGAAGAACCAAGGCGATTGACGGAGCGGCACGTAGAGCTGCGCGGGCGGAGCGTCGGAAAGGCTGTCCTGCTTCACGTCCGCGACCACACCGACGATCTCGCGATACTCGCGCGCCAGCCACGGCAGCGTCTGGATGCGCTTGCCGATCGGATTCTCGCCGGGGAAGAGACGCTTCGCGAGCGTCTGGTTGATGATGCAGACCTTCACGGCGGTTTCGTTGTCGCGCTCGTGGAGCGTGCGGCCGTCGAGGAGCGGAATGCGCAAGGCGCGGAAGTAGTCGGCGCTGACGGAATTGAAGACGGCGTCGTCAGCGCTGCCCTCCGCGCGCGGACGGCCCTCGACCCAGAAGGGATAGCTCAGCGTGATGCCCGTCAGGGGCGTGCTGCAGTTAACGGCTACCGCCTCCACGCCGGGCACGCGACGCACCTCGTCCATCGCCCGCTCATAGTAGGCCGCGAGGTCGAGCATCGTGTCCCACTTCGACGGCGGCGGTGAGAGGCGGACGGTGAGCACCTGGCGCGAATCGAAGCCGGGATGCGTGCGCTGGAGGTTGAACAAGCTCTTCATCAGCAAGGCGGCGCCAGACAGCACGACGAGCGTGAGCGCGACCTGGCCGGCGATGAGCCCGGCTTGTGCGCGGCCGGCGAAACTGTTCGTGCTGCCGCGCGCGCCGCCGGACTTGAGGGTCTCGTTGACGTTCGTGCGCAACACCTGCCAGGCGGGCAGCACGCCGAAGACGAGGCCGGTGAGGAGCGACGCGCTCAGGGCGAAGAGCAGCGCCCCGCCGTCGATCGCGATCTCATGCGAGCGCGGCACGAGGGCCGCGGGCAATTGCGCGGCGAGGACGGGCAGCGCGAGCTTGGCGATCGCGACACCCGCCGTGCCGCCGAGCAACGCGAGCACGAGGCTCTCGACGAACACCGCGCGGGCGAGGGTCTGCGGCGTGGCGCCGAGCGCGAGGCGGACGGCGAGCTCCTGCAGCCGCACGACGCCGCGCGCGAGCATGAGATTGGCGAGATTGACGCAGGCCACGAGCAGCACCAAGCCGACCGCCCCGACGAGCAGCAGCAGCGTGCGGCGCAGGCCGCTGATGCGCATCTCGAGCAGCGGCTGGACGTTCGCGGCCCAGCCCTTGTTGGTGGAAGGGAATTCGCGGGCGAGGGCGTCGGCGATCGCCGTGGCCTCGGCTTGCGCGCTGCCGAGCGTGGCTCCCGGCGCGAGCCGGCCGACAGTCGTCCAAAAGCGGGAGTCGCGCGCGAAGTATTCCGGCGACTCGGCCGGGAAAGGCAGCCAGACGTCGACGAACTCGGGTTCGCGGAAATTCTCCGGCATCACGCCGACAAGCGTGGTCGGCAGGTCGTTGAGGATGACCGTGGAGCCGATCGCCTCGGGGCGCTCGCCGAAGTGCCGGCGCCAGGCGCGATGGCTGAGCACGGCGGTGCGCGCGGCGCCGAAGCTGAACTCCTCGGCGTGGAACGTGCGGCCGGCGACGGGGGCGACGTCGAACGTGGCGAAGAAATTTTCGGTGGTGTGGGCGGCGACCAGTTGGATCGGGTCTCCGCCGCTGGGCGCGTAGGAGACGAAGTCGGGCCGGTAGGCGGCGAGCGTCGCGTAGGATTGGGAGCGGGTCGCGAAGTCGCGGAAATCGGACGCCGAGAGCGCCGGCATGGAGATGGCCTTCGTCGAGTTGACGGCGCTGAGTCCGACGAGGCGCTCCGGTTGCGCGTAGGGCAGCGGGCTGAGGACGATCGAGCGGAAGATGGAGAAGATCGCGACATTCGCTCCGATGCCGAGGGCGAGCATGCTGAGCGCGAGGGCGGTGAAACCCGGCGCGCGGCGGAGCGAGCGGAAGGCGGCGATGAGTTCGGCGGAGAGCGAGGACATGCCCGCAGCGTAGCAGGTCGCGCCGCGTTCCGGATGAGCCGGAGGTCAGGGTCATGGTCACACTCGCGGTGTGACCAGGGTCATGGCCGTCGCCCTGCGTGCCCCCCGTCTCATCCCACAAAATCTTTTCTCTTTCCCTTCATCTTACTCTTTCTCTCCAGTTCAACCGCTGCGTGGCAGGTTGGTGAGAAAGAGGAACAGAAGAAGGAAAGAGTGGGGATCAGATCAATCCCAGCTCACGGGCGCGAAGGGCGGCTTGGGTGCGGTCGAGGACGCCGAGTTTGCCGAGGACGTTCGTCATGTGGTTCTTCACCGTGCCCTCGGTGATGCCGAGTTCGGCGCCGATCTCCTTGTTGCTGCGGCCGGCGGCGAGCAGGCGCAGCACGCCCAGTTCGCGCGACGACAACGGCTCGGCGAGCGGCTGCGAGACGGTCTTGCCCTCGCGGGCGGAGAGGCGGTTGAGCTCGGCCATCATCTTCGCGGCGACGCTCGGCTCGAGGACGGACGCGCCCTTGGCGGCGGCGCGGACGGATTCGCAGAGTTTCTCGGCCGAGCAGGCCTTGAGCAGATAACCCAGCGCGCCGGCGCGCATCGCCTCGAAGATCTCCTCGTCCTCGTCGAAGGTCGTCAGCACCACCACGCGCGCGGTCGGCACGACCTGGGCGAGGCGACGCGTGGCCTCGACGCCGCCCATGACCGGCATGCGCAGGTCCATGAGGATGACGTCGGGCCTGTGTGCGCGCGCGAGGGCGAGGGCGCGCTCGCCGTTCTCCGCCTCGGCGACGATCTCGAAATCGGGCTGCAACGCGAGGAGCGCGCGCAGCGCCTCGCGGAAGAGCGACTGGTCGTCGACCAGCATGAGGCGGAGTTTTTTCACGCCGGGACCTCCACGCGGAGGGCGAAGCCGCCCTCGAGGCGGTTGCCGGACTCGACCACGCCGCCGAGCAACTCCACGCGTTCGCGGATGCCCGTGAGGCCGAAGCCGGTGTTGTTCTCGTTGCCGGCATCCTTTCCGGCTGCGGTGGTGCCGACGCCGTTGTCGGAAAGTTCCAGCCGCACGCGCGCTTCGCCGCGGTAATCAAGCACGAGCAGCGCCTGCGAGGCGCGGGCGTGCTTGCGGATGTTGGTCAGGCCTTCCTGGGCGGCGCGGAAGAGCGCGTGCTCGACCGCGGGCGGAAGCGGACGCGGCGCGCCCTCGATGGCGACCGTGGCGGGCGGCTCGCCGACGGCGGCGAGCTGTTTCACGGCCTCGGCGAGCGGCGGACGCGGGGCATCGGTGCGGAGCGTGCCGACGGAACGGCGGACGTCGTCGAGCGCCTCGGCGGTGAGCTTGGCGGCCTTCTCGACGTTCGCCTTGGCGCGCGCGGGATCGGTCGCGCAGATGGCGGCGGCGACGTCGAGCTGCGTCTTCACGACGGTGAGGTAGTGACCGACGCCGTCATGGATCTCGCGGGCGAGACGGTTGCGTTCGCGGGTGGTGGCGAGTTCCTCGGCTTGGGCGGCGTAGGCGCGGAGCTTCTCGTTGGCCGCCTCGAGTTCGCGGCGGAGCTTTTCCTCCCGGGCGCGGGCGATGAGGGACTGCTTGGTGATGAGCGTGAACGCGATCGTGAAGGCGAACCCGGCGGAGTAGCTGAACACCGCCTCGCCCGCGGCGCCCCAACCAAAGTCGATCCACCACGGGCCGATGCAGCAGACGATGAGCAGGTAGGCGACGGTGAGCGTGGCATAGCGCGGACGGAGATCGAAGATGCTCTGGCTGGCCAGCGGCAGCACGATCATGGCGAAGAAGCCGCGCGCCGGGCTGAGGAAGACCATGCCGGTCAGCACCGCGCATTGGATGAGATAATAAAGGACGAAACGGCGCGTCGGCGCGCAGGGTTGATCGAGGAGGCTCGAACCCAGAATGCCGAGCGCGACATAGACCGCGCCGAGGGCGAAGGCGGCCGGCACATATTCAGCCGGTTGGAAAAACCGGTTGGTGAAGAAATAGCCGCCGAAACAGGTCAGCACGATGCTCGCGAACGCGAACGCGCCATAGAGGCTGCCGGTGCGGTGCGTGTCCGAATCGAGGCTGAGGGAAATCTGTCCCGGGGTCATGGGCGGATTGTAGCAGGCGCGACGTTGGCTGACTATGTGACCAAAGTCACGCCGGGGTCATGGGGGCGGCGGGGCGGGCGGGGCGGCCTCGCGGAGCTCGGCCCTCCATCCAAGGCAATGGCCACGTAGAGGCGCAAAAATCCAGCCGATGCGATTGGGCGGACCGCGCGCCTAAAGGGCGCTTTTTTGAGTGACGAACCGGCTGCGATTTTTGCGCCTCTTTGTGGCAACCACTGGTTCGGGTATCTCTGCGCCCTTCCGGCAAGCGCGGCTTCGAGAGGGCGCAGCAAGACTGCGTCCCTACGATTTCGTCCTCACACCAGCGCCGCACGGAGGATTTCGGCGGGGTGCAGGGCGGTGCGGGCGGTGGCGTCCTTGATCTGGTGGCGGCAACTCGTGCCGGGGGCGGCGATAAGGACATCGGCGGGCGCTTTCCGCACGGTGGGCAACAGCACGAGTTCGCCGATCTGCTGCGACAATGCGTAGTGCTCCTCCTCGTAGCCGAAGGAACCGGCCATGCCGCAGCAGCCGCTGGGGATCAGCTGCACCTGGTAATTCACGGGGAGTTCGAGCGCCTTCACCGCGGGCACGAGCGAGCTGAGCGCCTTCTGGTGGCAGTGGCCGTGCAGCTTGATCGTCTGCGGTCGCGTGGTGAACGACTCGCGGCGGATGCGGCCGGCGTCGCGCTCGCGGGCGATGAATTCCTCGAAGAGCAACGCGTGCTGCGCCAGCGCCTGCGCGGCGGGCTTCAGCGCGGCGGGCACGAGGTCGGGGTATTCGTCGCGGAAGCCGAGCAGTGCCGACGGCTCGAGGCCGATGAGCGGGGCGTCGGCGGTGATGACGTCGGCGAGAAGCTCGACGTTGCGCACGGCGAGCGTGCGCGCCTCGCGGACGAGGCCCTTGGAAAAATGCGCGCGACCCGAATCGACGTGGTCGGGGATGACGACCTCGTAGCCGAGGCGGTTGAGCAGCTCGATCGCGGCGATGCCGGCGGGGACGTCGTTGTAGTTCGTGAACTCGTCGCAGAAGAGGTGGACGCGGCCGCGGGGGTAGGCGGAATGTGGATTCGCGTGCCGCGCGTGCCACGCGCGCAGCGTGGTCGTGTGCAATTCGGGCAGGCTGCGCTTCACGTGGAAGCCGGCGAATTGCTTGATCCAGCGCGAGACGTCGGGTTGCGCGATGAACCAATTGTAGAGCCGCGGCGCGAGCGCGGCGAGTTTCATGCTCTGGCTGAAATTGGCGATCAGCCGCGTGCGCAGCGTCACGCCGTGCTTGTCCTGGTAGTGCTGCGCCCACTCGGCCTTGAGGCGGGCGAGGTCGACGTTCGACGGGCACTCGGCCTTGCAACCCTTGCACGAGAGGCAGAGGTCCATGACCTCGGCGACCTCGCGGCTGTCCCACGGGTCGCGGAGATCCTCGGGGTGGGAGAGGGCATGGCGCAGCGCGTTGGCGCGGCCGCGCGTGGAGTCCTTCTCGTCGCGCGTGGCCATGTAGCTCGGGCACATCGTGCCGCCGGTGAGGTGCGATTTGCGGCACTCGCCGACGCCGGTGCACTTTTCCGCGGCACCGAGCACGCCGCTCGAGGCGGCGAAGTCGAAGAACGTCTCGTGGTGGGGCTCTGCGTGGCCGGGCGTGTGGCGCAGCGCCGTGTCCATCGGCGGCGTGTCGATGATCTTGCCCGGGTTGAAGATGTTGTGCGGGTCGAAGGTCCGCTTGACGCGCCGCATCAGCGCGAAGCACTCCGGGCCGACCATGAACTCGATGAACTCGCCGCGCAGGCGGCCGTCGCCGTGTTCGCCGGAGAGGGAGCCGCGGTATTTCTTCACCAGGGCGGCGACGTCGGTCGCGATGCCACGGAACATCCGCAGACCCTCGGGCGTTTTCAAATTGAACAGCGGGCGCGTGTGCAGCTCGCCCGCGCCGGCGTGCGCGTAGTAGACGGAGCTGACGCCGTATTTCGTCTTCAGCAGCGCGTCGAACTCCGCGATGTAGGCGGGCAGGTCGGCGACGGCGACGGCGGTGTCCTCGACGATCTCGCGCGGCTTGGCGTCGCCCTCGACGTTGTTCATCAGGCCCTGGCCGGCGCGG
>CAYYVB010000108.1:0-6039 GCA_964475035.1 uncultured Opitutaceae bacterium
GTCATCAGCGTGCGCAAGCTGTCGAGCGATTCGGGCGTGTTCTCGCAGAAGAACGCGAGCCGGTCGATCAGGTCGGCGTTGGCGAAGGCGAGGCTCGCGATGTAGCGCGTCGCCTCGAGCGAATTGGCGGTCGCGAGCGCCAGCTCGACCTGCACCTGCGGGTTCGCGCCGCGCGCGTCCTGCACGATGCGCTCGAAGAACACGCGGAATTCCCTCCCGCCCGCCTGAAATTTCCGCGGCAGGTAGATCGTCACGATGTCCGCCTCGCGCGCCATCTCCGCGGCGTTCGCGCGCAGACGCAGGTCGCTTTCCTCCATGCCCATCGTGAATCGCATCCCGAGGGCATGCGCGTCCTCCCGGAGCCGCGAGCTCACGCTGCGCACCATGCGAAAATCCCCGCGCCCGATCGCCGGCGGCACGAAGACGACGCCCTTGGCGCCCTCGAAGTTGCGGCGATGCGTGTCGCGGATGCTCACCTCGGCGGGCACATGGACCCAGACCTCCGCGGTCGCGATTTGCAGATCCGCAATGCGCGCGCTGACCTTCAACGCATCCATGTAGGAGACCACCACGGCGTCGTCCGCGCGGACCTTTTCGTTCACCCACGCCAGCAGCGCCGTGCCGCGCACGTCGTGATCCGGATAGATCGTCACCGGCATCCGCGCGAGCTTCGCCATGCGCGCCATGTCCTCCATCGCCGTCAGCGCCGGCAACCCGGCGGCCAACGCGAACAATCCCGCCAACAGCAGTCGTGTCATCTTGCGACGATTCAATCGCCCCGCCCGTCTCCGACCAAGCCGATTCTTCCCGCCCTCACGCCGCGCCACCGTCGCGCAGCGCCGTGAAGAACTCCACGCTCTGCCGCACGATCTCGGGCGTCGCGAGGATGCGGTAATGCCCGCGTCCCGGACACGGCACCAGCCGCGCGCCCGCCCACGCCGCCACCGCCCGCTCGGATTCGGCGAAGCTCGCATCCGTGTCCGCCGGATCGTGGAACACCAGCAGTCCGCACGGCGCGCGTCGCGCCACCGCCATCAGGTCGATCTCCTCGAAAGACGAGCGTGTCCGCCGCGCGACCTCGGCGATGAAGGCCGACTTCAAGGGCTCCTCGATCCCCAGCCGCGCCGCCACGCGGTCGACGCGCTCGCGCATGCTCATCGGCGGCGCCAGCAACACGAGCCCGCGCGGGATCACGCCTTGTTGCGTGCCCATTGCCGCCCCCGCCGCGCCCATCGAGTGTCCGACCAAGCCGTGAAAAGGCCCGAGTTGCGCCGCGATCTCCGGCAGCAACCGCGCCAACAGCGGCACGTGCGCTTCGTCGCCCGGCGATTCGCCGTGACCCGGGTGGTCCCACGACACAACGCGAAATCCCGCCGCCGCGAGCGGCCCGGCGAACGCGCCGAGTTGCGCGCCGTGTCCTTCCCAACCGTGCATCAGCCCCACCAGCGGCGCATCGGCCGCGCCCCACTCCCACGCCGCCAACTCGCCGACGCTTGTGCGCAACGCGCAGCGCCGCGCCGCCGCGAGGTAGGCCTCCTCCCGCGGCATCCGCCGCGCGCCGCGCATCGGTTGCAGGAACACCGAGGCCGCGACTTGGGCCAGCGCGGCCAAGTCGTGCGGCGGAGGCGGCACCGGCACGCCGCGTTTCCCGGCGGCGAGGAGCAGAATCTCGGACATGCCGTGAGAAAACACCGGGGGTGGCCGCGCTGTCGAGCGCGGCTTCCCTGCCTTGGTCCATCGGCCCGGGCGTTTCTGCGCTTTGACATCCCCCGCCGGGTCGACCACCTTGCGCCGGACGCATGGAACACCTTCACGCCTATTGGCGCATGGAATACATCGAGGCGCCGCGCGCGCCCGAGGGCGGCGACATCTTCGCCGAGCTGCCCGCGCTGGGCGACGACGCCCGCGCGCTCATCGTGCACCGCAGCGCCCGCTCGTATCTCGTGCTCAACCGCTTTCCCTACAACGCCGGCCACCTGCTCGCCGTGCCGTTCCGCGCCGTCACCGACCTCACCGAACTCGACGCCGCGGAGCGTGCCGACCTGATGGACGAGATCATCCTCGCCAAGGAACTGCTCGGCGCCGCGCTGAAGCCCAACGGCTTCAACCTCGGCTTCAACCTCGGCAGTGCCGCCGGCGGCAGCATCCCGCATCTCCACGCGCACATCGTTCCGCGCTGGAGTGGCGACACGAATTTCATGCCCGTCATCGGCCGCACGCGCGTGCTGCCGCAGTCGCTCGACGCCATGTATCGCCGCCTCGTCGAGGTGCTGCCGACGCTGCCGCGCCGCTGAACACGCCGCCCGTCTTTTCCATCCTCTTGCCCGTGCCCACCTCGAAGACCCTCCAGTTCCCGAACGCGCGCCACCTCGCCCAGCTTTACTGCAATCACGACGACAACCTCCGCGCCGCGGAGCAGAAACTCGGCGTGCGGCTCGTCACCCGCGACGACTGGCTGAAGGTCGAGGGCCCCGAGGCCGCCGTCGCGCGCGGCGAGGAATTTTTCGCCCTGCTCAACGAAGGCCGCGCACAGGGTCTCGCCATGCGCAGCGCGGATTTCCACCGCCTCCTCGCCACCTACGCCGCCGAGGGCGGGCCGGAACGGTTGCGCGCGCTGTTCTCCGAACCGGTGCAGATCGGCACGAAGAAGAAGACCATCGTCCCGAAGACCATCGGCCAGAAGCTTTATCTCCAAGCCATCCAGAAGAACCGGATCGTCTTCGGCATCGGACCGGCCGGCACGGGCAAGACCTACCTCGCGATGGCCGCCGCCATCAGCGCGCTCCTGAAGAACCAGGTCCAGCGCATCGTGCTCACGCGCCCCGCCGTCGAGGCGGGTGAGGCGCTCGGCTTTCTGCCCGGCGACCTGCGGGAAAAAATCCTCCCCTACCTCCGCCCGCTCTACGACGCGATGCACGACCTCCTCGACGCCGAGGACGCCGCCAAGCTCGCCGAGAAAGGCATCATCGAGATCGCCCCGCTCGCCTACATGCGCGGCCGCACGCTCGCCAACGCCTACATCATCCTCGACGAGGCGCAGAACACCACGCCCGAGCAGATGATGATGTTCCTCACGCGCCTCGGCGACGAGTCGCGCATGATCATCACGGGCGACGTGACGCAAATCGACCTGCCCCGCTCGAAGGCCTCCGGCCTCATCCAAGCCCCGCGCATCCTGCGCAACATCGAGGGTATCGAGGTCCACCACTTCACCGGCAGCGACGTCGTGCGCCACCCGCTCGTGCAGAAGATCATCGACGCCTACGAGCACGCCAAATCCTCCGGCGCCGACGCCGAGCGCCCCGGCCACCCGCCGTCCCCGTGAACTTGTAACGGATTACGTTACAAAACCCCCATGCCGGCCGCCGCCCGCACCGTCGCGATCCAGAACCGCCACCCGCGGCTGCGCGTGCCGCTGCGCGACGTGCGCCGCATGATCGCCTTGCTCGACGAGCATTTCCGCGTCGTCCCCGCCGACCTCGCGACCTTCGCCCCCGCGCGCGCCCGCGCGCACCGGGCCGCACTCAAGAAATCGAAAATCGAAAATCCAAAATCGAAAATCCTTCCGGCCTGCCCGCCGGGCGAGCTGTCGCTCGTGTTCCTCACCGACGCCGCGATCGCGCAGATCCACGCGGATTTCATGGCCGACCCGACGGCGACGGACGTCATCACCTTCGAGGGCGATGCCACCGCCGGGCTCGCGGGCGAGATCTGCGTCTCGGCCGACACCGCCGCGGCCTACGCGCGCGCACACCGCGGCGACTTCGCCGCCGAGCTCGCCCTCTACGTCCTGCACGGCTGGCTGCATCTCGCCGGTTACGACGATCTCCGCCCGGACCGCAAACGCCGGATGCGCGCCGCCGAGGCGCGCGCGATGAAACTCCTCCGCGCCCACGACGCCGTGCCGGCGTTCCGGTGGCAGTGATTTCCCCTTTGCGTCCGGCCCACTTTGCGCGACG
Source organism: uncultured Opitutaceae bacterium (assembly GCA_964475035.1). Taxonomy (GTDB): domain Bacteria; phylum Verrucomicrobiota; class Verrucomicrobiia; order Opitutales; family Opitutaceae; genus Didemnitutus. The sequence continues at coordinate 3,960 of CAYYVB010000108.1, forward strand.
CTGCCGTGGCCATGGCCGATAACCGACTCGTTTCCCTTCGCGACGCCTTCCTCACCGGATTGCTCCTCGTCGCCCCGTTGGTCGTCACCATCTGGGCGGTCCGGCTGCTCATCGGTTTCGTCGGCGGTTCGATCACGCCGCTGTTCCTCCCCTATCTGCCCGATGCGCTCACGCATCTGCCCAGCCTCGTCTGGGACGTGACCACGACAGTCATCGTGCTCGGGCTCATCGCGGCGCTCGGCTACCTGTCCCGGTTGCTGCTCGGCCGCTACGTCGGCGCCCTCGCCGAACGCGTGATCCAGGGCATCCCGGGCATCGGCAGCTTCTACAACAGCGTGAAGCAGTTCATCGACACGCTCGGGGCGAAGGATCGGGCGCAATTCAGCAAGGTCGTGCTCGTGCAGTTCCCCCGCGCCGGCGCCTACACCATCGGTTTTGTCACCAACACCGGCCGCAGCGAACTGCACCGCCATCTGGTTGCGGACCACTGGGCCGTGTTCGTGCCAACCTGCCCGAGCCCGATCAACGGTTTCTTCATGTATGTGCCGCCGTCCGAACTGATCGAACTCGATGTCTCGGTCGGCGACGGCATGAAGACCGTCATCTCCTGCGGCGCCGTGCCCCCGGCCTGGTCCGATCCCGCCGCCGCGAAGGCCGCGCTCGCCGGCTCCCGTCCGGTCGCCGGCGCCTGAGCGCATGGCCGGACCGACGCTTCAGACCACGGCGTTCATCCTCGGCCGCGCCCCGACCGGCTCGGATTCGTTCGAACAATTGCCCGCGTTCAGCGCAACCGAGGGCCTGCTCCTCTGCCTGCGTCGTCAGAGCACCAAGAGCGCCGGCCAGACGACGCCGCTCGATCTTTTCGACAAAGCCGAACTCTGGCTCGAATCCTCCAATCAAGGCCGCACCTGGTTCATCAAGGAACACCGCCACGTCGCGCGCCACCCCGGCATCGGCCGTTCCTACGCGGCGCTGCAGGCCGCGGCTGCCCTCGCGCGGCTCATCCAGCGCAATCCCGTGCCCGACGAATCCCGCGAGCCGATCGCCGCACTGCTGCGCCAATCTTTCCACGCCCTCGACGCCGGCCACCGGCCCGATCTCGTCTGGCTCAAGGCGCTCTTTTGTTTCCTCCGCGACGAGGGCTACCCGGTGAAACAGCAATGGTGGCAGCACCTCGACGCCGCCGACCGCAGCCTCGCCACGCAATTCCTCAACCAACCGCTCGCCGGGCAGACTCCCGACGCGACCCTCGTCCGCCAGCTCACGCGCAGCCTCACCGACTGGACCGCCCGCGACACGGAGCTGCGCGTGGAGTAACGAAAAGGCGGAGTTCCTCTTCGCCAAGGTAGGGCGGGACCGCTGGGCCCGCCGAGTTGAGGATTCAGTGCGCACTCATCGCACCACTCCTCGCTTGCGCCATTGCGCGAAGCCGCGGATGGATGACGGCGCCGATGCAATTCGATCTCGCCACCCGGACCGCCAGCCTGAGCGTGGGCGAATTCGCGGACTTCGCCATCGGTCCGCGCGAAGGCGGCGCGGGCTCAGGCGGTCTCTGGCGCGCGCAATTGGGCCAGCACTGGCACGGTGAATTCCGCGCGCGGGCCGAACATGAGCATGCCGAGGCCGGCGGAGCCGCCGGGGGCGCCGCCTTCGAGGTCGTGATCTCCGGCCAGCTGTCCCACCGCGGCTGGACCCTCACGCTCGACGGGCGCATCGACCAAGTCGTCGGGGGCGCGTTGCGCGAAATCAAGACGGTGCTCCGCCCGCTGCCCGCCGAAGAAGCGGAGCTGCGCGGAGATTATCCGGACTATTTCCTGCAGCTCGCCACCTACGCCGTGCTCCGCCGCCGCGCCGGCGCGCCGCTCGCACGCAGCGAGCTCGTCTTCGTCGAAGCCGGCTCCGGCCTGGCGCAGACGATCGCGCTCACGCCCTTCGACGAGGCGCTCGTCACGCACCAGCTCGATGTGGTCGTGCTGTTCCTCGAGCAGCAGGCGCGCGCCGCGGAGAGACGTCGCCACCTGCGGTTTCAAGCGCCTTTCCCCTCGCTCCGCCCAGGCCAGGAGACGATTCAACAAAACCT
>CAYYVB010000108.1:6049-9065 GCA_964475035.1 uncultured Opitutaceae bacterium
CGCTCCCGATTCGCCGATCGGCGCTCTGGCGCCTGCCCAATCGAGAATCGTCCTCCTCGAAGCCCCGACCGGTTACGGCAAGACCGGCTGCGCGCTCGAGTTCGCCCTGACGCAGCTGCAACGCGGCCGCTTCGACCGCCTCCTCTGGCTCACCGGCAAATCCACCGGCCAGCTCCAAGTCGTCGAGACCCTCCGCCGCATGACCGCCCCCGAAAAGTGTAACCTAATAGGTTACACTTCCCCCGATGCATCTTCCGGCACGGCCAGGGCGGCTCAGAGGGAAAGTCACCTATTAGGTGACAAGTCTTTCGGTTCGCCGCTGCCGTTCTGGCAGGTGCGGAACAAGGGCGAGCATTGCGTGAACGTGGAGTTCCATTGTGTGCGCGATTCCTGCCGCTACCTCGCCGGTGCGGCGGAGCGCTGGCCGCAAAGCGGGCTGGCGCGCTTCCACCTCGACGAGCGGCAGCCACGCGACTTGGAGACGCTCCGCGCCGCGGGGCGCGAGGCGCTCATCTGCCCCTACGAGATCACGCGCACGGCGCTCGCGTTCAACGACGTCTGGATCGGCGACTACAACTACGTCTTCGCGCCGGACAACCGCGGTCTCTTCTTCGACCAGCCCGGCTTCGACCCGGCGCGCACGCTGCTCGTGATCGACGAGGCGCACAACCTGCCCGCGCGCGTGGCCGACGCGCATTCGCATCGCGCCACCGATGCCGACGCCCGCGCGCTGCTGGCGGAGCTCGACCACCTGCGCGCGCCCGCCGCGCTGCTGCTGGCGGTCGAGAACTGGGCGCGCCTGCTGGGCGGGCTCACGCCGGCGGACGAACTCGATCCGCTGCGCGAAGCCGACGTGCGGGATGCCTTGGAGCGGCTGGCCGACCTCGTGGCACGCACGCCGCTCGATTTCGCCGCGCTCGGACCGCAACCCTGCGAAGTGCTCTGGTCGTTCCCCAAGCTGCATGCGTTCCTCGAGGACGGTCAGCTGCACCGCTTGCTCTGGTGCCGCCGGGCCGGTGAACTGGAATTTACCTGCGTCGACGCCGCCGCGGCGATCGGCGCCACGTTGCGGTCGTTCGGCGGCGCGCTGCTGATGTCGGCCACCCTGACGCCGTTCGAGCCGTTCGCGGCCAGCTGCGGTCTTGCGGACGGATTCACTTTCCTCCGCGCCCCGGCGCCGTGGCGCCGCGGCGCCTACGACGTCGCGGTCGACCTGCGGCTCGCCACGACGTTGCGCGAACGCGCGTCGCATTACGGCACGACAGCCGAGACCGTCGCCGCATTGCACGCCGCCAGCGGTCGCACGGTGGCGGTGTTCTTTCCGTCCTACGCCTACGCGGAATCGGTGCTGCAGGCGCTGGCGAACGTCGGCTCGCCGTTGCGCGCGCTGTTGCAGCCGAAGTTGCCGAACCTCGCGGCGCAGGCGGCGTGGGTCGAGGAATCGCTCGCGTTCGGCGACGCGCTCTTCCTCGTGCTCGGCAGCAGCTTTGCCGAGAGCATCGACCTGCTCGGCGGCCGAGTATCGCACGCGCTGGTCGTGGGCCCGGCATTGCCGGAGGTCAACGCCGTGCAGAAGGCGCGGCTCGCCGTGCTCGACGGCCTCGGCCGTGACGCGGCGTTCCGGCGCGTCTATCAGATTCCCGGCCTGCAGAAGGTGAACCAGGCGCTCGGCCGGCTCGTGCGCGGGCCGGGACAGCGCGCGAAGGTGTTGCTGCATTGCCGACGCTTCGCCGACCCGAGCTACGCGAGCCTGCTGGATGCGGAGTGCCAGTTCTTTCGCGAGATCGGCTCCGACGCCGAGCTGACGGAGTGGCTCGCGACCAAGACGACCGTCTGAACTCAGTCCACGGCCGTGGCGCCGACGAGGTTGCCGAAGACCATCTTGCCTCCGGCGGTCGGCAGCACGCCGGTGATTTCAACCGCCACGCGACGACCGATGAGCGGGCGCGCGTTGGCGACGACGACCATCGAGCCGTCCGGGAGGAAACCGACGGCCTGACCCTCGTCCTTGCCGGGCTTCGTCAGCTCAACCTCGATATTCTCGCCGATGACGAGCTCGGGGCGCAGCGCCTGGTCGAGCGCGTTGAGGTTCAGCCACGGCACACCGTGGAACTGCGCCATCTTCGCGAGGTTGAGGTCGGTCGTGAGGAGCTTGGCGCGCATCGACTGCGCGAGGAAGACGAGCTTGGCCTCGAGGTCCTGCCGACGGACGACCTCGCTCTGCTGGATGCGGATGTCGAGGTGCTTGATGCGCCGCAGCTCGTTGAGCACGTCGAGGCCGCGGCGGCCGCGCGCCTTCTTCACCGGATCGGGCGAATCGGCGATGGACTGCAGCTCGCTGAGCACGAAGGACGGGATCACGAGCGCCGCGCCGAGGAACTGCGTCTCGCACACGCGCGCGATTCGGCCGTCGATCAACGCGCTGGTGTCGACCACGACCAGCGGCACGTCGACGTCGTGCGGCACGAAGCGCACGTAAGGGATGACGAGGTTGAACTCGTCGCGTCCGCGCAGCGCGATGACCGTGCCGAGGTAGGCGCAGATGATGAAGAGCGTCAGCCGGACGAGGTAGATGATCTGCGGGTCGCCTTCCTCCAGCAGCGGCGACGTGGCGAGCAGCCAGGCGATGAGCGAGCCGACTCCGAGGCCGAAGGTGATGGCCGTGAGGCCGCGCAGCGAAAACCCCTTCAAGAGCACGTCGACGAGGATGACGAGCGCGCCGATGAGCGCGCCGACGGACACCGCGACCCAGCGATACGGATCCCATTCGCGGATCGTGTAGGCCAGCAGCCAGCTGCCCGTGAGACAGAGCGCGAAAAAGACGATGCGGATCGCGAGCAGGGTCTTGTTCATCGCCGCTTATTCGAAGGTGCCGCGCCGGATCAGCCAGAGGAGGACGAAGGGGATGATGAGGAACAGGATCATCACGCCATAGAGGATGTATTGCGCCCGCTGCGCCTTCTTCATCAACTCGGGATCTTGCTCCTCCATGCGGGCAAAGGAACCACAGCTCTCC
>CAYYVB010000109.1:0-9041 GCA_964475035.1 uncultured Opitutaceae bacterium
ATCTACCTCGCCCTCAAGCAGCTCTTCCCGACGGGGCGGTTGTCGTTCTTCACGCTGATTTCTATCCTCGGCGTCGGTCTCGGCGTGGCATTGATGGTGGTCTCGATGAGCGTGATGGGCGGCTTCGGGCACAAGATCCAGGGCATGATCATCGACACGCAGGGCGAGGTGCAGGTGCGCTCGCACTCGACGATCGATCCCACGACCGCCGCCGCCACGGAGCAGGTGCTCGCGGCCAACCCCGACGTCGCCGCCTTCGCGCCGAACGCCACCGGCGTCGTCATGCTCGAGTTCCGCAAGCGCCCGACCTTCCCGGCCATCACGGGCTTCGACGTCGACCGCATGCGCGAGGTCATCCCGCTCCAGCGCTACCTCGTCGCCGGCTCCTTCGACGACCTTGATGACGACTCCGTCATCGTCAGCTCGATCCTCGCCCGCAACCTCGGCGTGCGCGTGGGCGACACGGTCAGCCTCTACTCGCCGCTGATGATGGAGCGCCTCAAGCGCGACGAGATCCTCCTGCCGCGCGAGGTGCGCGTGGCCGGCATCTTCCAGATTGGGCACCAGCAGCTCGACAGCTCCACCGTGCTTTGCTCGCTGCGCCTGATGCAGGACCTCTACGGCCTCGGCCCGACGGTCCACGGCTACTATGTCCGCCTGCAGCCCGGCCGCGACGAATACCGCGTCGCCTCCGCGCTCAACGCCACCGTCCCGCCGCGCGTCTTCGCGCTCACGTGGTTCGAGAGCAACGCCGACTTCCAGGCCGTGCTCAGCTTCGAGCGCAACATGATCTTCTTCCTCCTCACGTTCATCATCGTCGTGGCGGCGTTCTCGATCACGAGCTCGCTGCTCATGTCGGTCGTGCGCAAGACCCGCGAGATCGGCCTGCTCGCCGCGATGGGCGGCCGCGCGCGCGACGTCGCGCTGTGTTTCTGCGCGCAGGGCCTCGTCATCGGCCTCAGCGGCACGGCGGCCGGCCTCGCGCTCGGCTTCGCGCTCCTGCACTGGCGCGACACGCTGGTGCAGACGGTGGCGCGGTTCACGATGGGGCAGGAGGCGTTCCAGAAGTTCTACCAGTTCAGCGAGCTCCCCGCGCACACGCGGACCGAGGACGTGGTGACGATCGTCGTCTTCTCGCTCGTCGCCGCGACGCTCGCCGGCCTCATTCCCGCGTGGCGCGCCGCGCGCCTCAAACCCGTGGAGGCGCTGCGCAGTGAGTGACGTGCGGACCAAGCAGATGGCCACAAAAAGCACAGAACACGCAAAAAATGGAACCGGGCGGGCGCGGCGCTGCGGCGACGTGATCGCTTTTGCGCTTTTTGCGCTTTCTGTGGCCCATTCTTCCGGAGGATTGCCCGATGTCTGATGCTGTCCTTCGCGCCGCCGGGCTGCGCAAGTCCTACCGCTCGGGCGACACGACGCTCGAGGTCCTGCGCGGGGTCGACCTCGCGGTCGCCCCGGGCGAGAGCGTCTCGATCCGCGGCGAATCCGGCTCGGGCAAGAGCACGCTGCTCAACCTGCTTGCCGGACTCGACCGCCCCGACGCCGGCGAACTGCATTGGGGCGCCGAAGCGGCGCACGCCCTCACGCTCGCCCAGCTCACGGCGCGTCGCGCGCGGTTCCTCGGCATGGTTTTCCAGGCGTATTATCTCATCCCCGAGATCGACGCCCTCGCCAACGTGCTCATGGGCGCGCGCATGCTCGGCACGCCCGGCAAGGCCGAACGCGCCCGCGCCGCGGCGCTGCTCGCCCGGGTCGGCCTCGCCGACCGCGCCACGCACACGCCGGCCCAGCTTTCCGGCGGCGAACGCCAGCGCGTCGCCGTGGCCCGGGCCCTGATGAACCGCCCGCAGCTCCTCCTCGCCGACGAACCCACCGGCAACCTCGACGAGCGCACGGGCGACGAAGTCATCCACCTGTTGCTCGAGGTCTGCCGTGAGGAAAACGCCGCGCTCGTCCTCGTGACCCACAACGTCGCCCACGCGAAAAAGTGCGCGCGCCACCTGTTCCTCCACCACGGCCAGTGGCGCGACTAGGGTAGCGCAGGCGTCCCGCCTGCAGTGATCCGGCAGACGGGACGCCTGCGCTACGGCGCATCTTTTGCATGGCCGCGCGCGTGGCGCCCGCTACGTTCGCGCGCATGGCCAAAGCCAAGATCAAGTGCGGCGTCGTCGGCGTCGGTTCCCTCGGGCAGCATCATGCCCGCATCTACGCCTCGCTGCCCAACGCCGAACTCACCGGCATCTTCGAGACCAGCGACGCGCGCGCGGCCGAGATCTGCGCCAAGCACAACTGCCGCCGCTTCGCCACGCTCGCCGAACTCGGCGCCGCGTGCGAGGCCGTCAGCATCGTCGTCCCGACCGACCGCCACGCCGAGGTCGCGCTGCCCCTGCTCGCGCAGGGTTGCCACCTCCTGATCGAGAAGCCGATCTGCGCCAGCCTCGAGGAAGCCGAGCAGGTCCTCGCCGCCGCGCAGAAAGCCGGGCGCATCGTGCAGGTCGGCCACATCGAGCATTTCAACCCGGTGATGAGCTTCCTCGAGAAGCACGCCAACCACCCGCAATACATCACCGCCGAGCGTCTCGCACCCTACCAGACCCGCGGCACCGAGGTCGGCGTCGTGCTCGACTTGATGATCCACGACATCGGCATCGTGCTCGCGCTGGTGAAGTCGCCCATCCGCAAGATCGACAGCGTCGGCATCAACGTCCTCTCCAAGACCGAGGACATCGCCAACGCCCGCATCGAATTCGAGAACGGCTGCGTCGCGAACCTCAGCGCCTCGCGCATGAGCCTGAAGAAGAACCGCGAGATCCGCATCTTCCAGGACAACGCCTACCTCTCGCTCGATTTCATGAACCAGAAGGGCCACCTCGTGAAGAAGAGCGACCTGATCGCCTACGGCCTGAAGCTGAAGGTCGGTCTCGCGAAGGCCGGCGACGCCTCGTCGATCCCGGTGAACGAGATCCCGATCGAGAAGGGCGAGCCGCTCGCGATCGAGCTCGCGCATTTCCTCGAGAGCGTGTCCGAGGCGAAGCAGCCCAAGGTCGGCGCCGCCCTCGGCAAATCCGCCCTCGAGGTCGCGATCACGATCACGGAGCAGATCCGGAAGAAAGGGTAACGAACGTGCTGTTCGCGGCCACGCCATGACGAAGCTTCTACGCAACGACGGGGCGACCTTCCGGCTTGAATTTTGGTCCCGCGGGGAGCACGCCTTCGCGGCGTCATCGGTAGGGCCGGTCTCCGACCGGCCTGAGATCGCGGCTGAATGGGCCAGTCACAGACTGGCCCTACCTTGCCCATGACCGCTACCACCCAGCTCCAGCCGCTCACCCTGCCGCCGCCGCTCGGCGGGCGCGTGGATGTGCTGATCGTCGCGGCGGAACACTCGGGCGATGCACACGCGGCGCGGATGGTGCGGGAGCTGCGTGCGAAACAGCCCGACACCGTCGTCTGCGCCTTGGGTGGGCCGCGGCTCGCGGCGGCGGGGGCGCAGTTGCTGCGCGACCTCACCGTCGGCTCGACGATGGGCTTCGCCGTGCTGGCGAAACTCTCGTTCTACCGCGCGCTGATCGCCGAGGTCGTGCGCTGGGTCGGCGTGCACCGGCCGCGCGCGGTGTGCTTCGTCGATTCGTCGGGGCTGAATCTCCGCATCGCCGCCGGCCTCTTCGCGCGCGGCTTCTCGGCCAAGGCCGGCGGGCCGACGCGTGCGCTCTATTACATCAGCCCGCAACTCTGGGCCTCGCGCGCGGGGCGGCGTTTCGCGATGGCGCAGCACCTCGACGGGCTCGCGGCGATCTTTCCCTTCGAACCGGCGGTCTATGCGGACACGAACCTGCCGGTGGAGTTCGTCGGACATCCCTTCCTCGCCGACGATCACCAGTTGCCCGTCGCGTTCGATCCGGACGGCGTCGTGCTGCTGCTGCCGGGCAGCCGGCGGCAGGTGGTGAAGCGCGTGTTTCCGGTGCTGCTCGCGGCCTTCGCGCAGGCGGGCGCGGAGCGGCGGGCGGTGGCGCTGTATCCGAGTGAGGAGATGCGGGCGTTGCTCGAACAGTTGAAAGCCTCCTCGCCGGTCGGCGCGCGTGTCGAACTGCGTCCGGCGGGCGGCGAACCGGTCGGCGCGGCGGCGGTGCTGACGGCGAGCGGCACGATGTCGCTCGAATGCGCGCTGGCCGGCATCCCGGGGGCGCTGACGTATCGGACGGATTTCCTGACCTACTGGCTCGGGCGGCTGCTCGTGCAGGTGGAGCACATCGGGATCGCGAACCTGCTGCTGAAGGAGCCGATGTATCCCGAATACATCCAGGGCGCGGCGACGCCCGCGGCGTTGGCGGCGGAGTTGCGCGATTGCCTGGGCTCGTTGGCACGGCGAGACCGGACGCGCGCTCAGGCGAAGCGGTTGCGCGCGCTCTTGCACGCCCCGACCCGTGGGACGGCGGCCGATTGGCTGCGGCGTGAACTTCGTTGAACGGTAACTATCCGGCGAACTAGGACAGGAGGTCGCTCGCTCGGTCGCTGGCGCCAGGGAAGTTCGTTCAAGCTTAACTCGTTTGCCGAGACCGTCCTGCCACGGTCTTGGCTGGGGCGGTTTTCTCAGCGCAGAGTGGACATTTTTACCTCCGGTGCCGCGGGGTTGTGCCGATATCCGGGAAGATGTTTTCCCTGCCCAACACCCGCCGCTCCCACGGGAGCCGGTGGCTGCCGCTATTGATCCTCGCGGCCGGCCTCGTGGTGACGTGTGCGTCCGCCTACCTCGCACACCGGGCGACCAGAAAGATGGAAGACACGGGTTTTCAGCGTCGCGTCGAGCGCGTCGCCAACACACTGGCGGCGCGCATCGAGGGGGCGGGGCAGGCGGTGCACAGTGCTCAGGCGATGTTGCTCGCACACGGGCAGATCGACCGTCGGGAGTGGTCGGTTTTTTGCGCGGCGATGGAGCCTTATTTCCAGCCCGGCGTCGTCGGCTTGGGATTTGTCGAAAGAGTCCTGCGGGAGCAAATCCCCACGCTTGAACAACGCATCCGTGCCGAGGGTGTGTCGAACTTCTCTGCCGGGCGCGATGGCACCGAACCGGATGCGTTCATCGTGACGCTGATCGAACCATTGGAGCGCAACGCTTCGGTGCTGGGCCTCGACCTTGGCGCAGGCCAGACCCGGCGGCGTGCGGCCGAGGAAGCGATGGGCACCGGGCGCATGGTGCTCAGTCATCGCATCCAAGTGATCGATGGCGAGGAGATGAGCCCGGGCTTCCTCCTCTTCCAAGCGGTTTACCGCGAAGGAGCCCTGCTCGGCACGGCGGAACAACGCGCCGGAGCCCTGCGCGGCTGGGTCTATGCCTCGTTGCGGCTGGAAGATCTCTTGCGCGACATCCCTGAGCTGGCGGACGGCAGCATGCAGTTTCGGATTCAAGAAGTGCGGACGACGGGCGTCACCTTGCTTTGGCCGACAGGGGCGGTCGCCAAGGACGCGCATTCTTCGACGATCTTTCGCACCGAGATTCCGCTGGCCTTGCACGGCCGGCAATGGGTTTTGCAGGCCGAGACCGGGGCGGCGGCGGGCAGCTTCACGAGCCGGGCCCTGCCGCTCGCCGTCCTGGGTGGCGGCGGTGCGCTCACGCTGCTCGGCACCGTGTTGACCTGGGTGCTGGTCAACGCCCGCCGGCGCGCGGTCAGTCTCGCGGACCGCATGACCGCGCAGTTGAGCAACACACTCGCCGAGCAGGCGGCCATCCTCAACGCCACCGAATACGCCATCATCGCCACACGTCCCGATGGCACGATTACCATGTTCAACCGCGGCGCCGAACGCATGACCGGCTACACCGCCGCCGAGATGCTCGGACGAACGCCAATCGCGCTGCATCTCCCGGAGGAGATCGCGGAACGCGCCCGCCGCTTGACCGCCGAGTTGGGCCGGCCTGTCGCGGCCGGCATCAGCGTCTTCTCTGCGCGGGCCACTCTTGATCGCGCCGACGAGTCGGAGTGGACCTTCGTTCGCAAGGACGGTGCCCGGCTCACCGTCATCCTCGCCGCCACGCCGTTGCGCGATGAGCAGGGAGCCGTCACCGGCTACATGGGCGTGGCCCGCGACGTCACGGCCCTCAAGCGGGCGGAGCGCGAGCTGGCGCGGCGCGAGTGGCAATTCCGCTTCATCCTCAATGCGCTCCCGACGGGCGTCAGCTGGATGCGCTACGATGGCGACCAAACCGAAAGCTGGGTCAATGACGCGGTCCTCGAGATCACCGGCCTCACGCGCGAGCAGGCGCTGAACCCGCTTTCCTACCGCGCCATCACTCCGGAGGAGGACTGGCAGGCGCAGGTCGATTCCGCCGCCCGGCTGCGCGCGGGCCAGATCGAGGGCTACAGCATGGAGAAGCGCTACCGCCAGCCCGACGGTCGCGTCCGCTGGTGCGTGCTCACTGTGCGCGCCTACCGCGACGATGCCGGCAAGCTCATGCAAGAGGTCGCCACCATCGTCGATGTCACGGAGAAGAAGCAGCACGAGGAGCAGATGCGCACCGCGATGGAGGGCATGGCCACGCTCAATGCCCAGCTTGAGGACGCCATCGGCAAGGCCCAGCAATCCGCCCTCGAGGCCAACCTCGCCAGCCAGGCCAAGAGCCAGTTCCTCGCGATGATGAGCCATGAGATCCGCACGCCGATGAACGGTGTCATCGGCATGACCAGCCTCCTGCTCGACAGCCCGCTTTCGCGCGAGCAACGCGAGTTCGCCGAGACCATCCGTTCCAGCGGCGATGCGCTCCTCACCATCATCAACGACATCCTCGACTTCTCCAAGATCGAGTCCGGCCGCCTCGAACTCGAGACCGCGGAGTTCTCCCTCCGCGAGTGCATCGAGGGTGCGCTCGACCTTTTCGCGGCCAAGGCCGCGGAGAAGAAGATCGACCTGCTTTATGAGATCGCCGACGGATCGCCCAGCAGCGTGCGCGGCGATCCGACGCGCCTGCGCCAGGTGATCGTCAACCTCCTGGGCAACGCGCTCAAGTTCACGGCGCAGGGGGAAGTCGTCCTCTCGCTCCGCCCGCAGTCCGCCACCGGCGCCGAAACCGAGCTGCTCTTCGCCGTCCGCGACACCGGGATCGGCATCCCGCCCGAGGCGATCGGCCGGCTCTTCCAGTCATTCACGCAGGTCGACGCTTCCACGACGCGCAAGTTCGGCGGCACCGGTCTCGGCCTCGCGATCAGCAAGCGCCTCGCCGAGCTCATGGGCGGACGAATGTGGGTGGAGAGCGAGGTCGGCCGCGGCTCAACCTTCTTCTTCACCGTCCGCCTCACCGCGATGCCGAGCAAGCCGCGCCCCTTCGTCAACGCTGCCCGCGCCTCCCTCGAGGGCCGTCACCTGCTCATGGTCGATGACAACGCCACCAATCTCCGCATCCTCGGCGAGCTCGCCCGCGGCTGGGGCATGGTGCCGCATGCCGTCGACGATCCGCAGGTCGCGCTCGAGCGTTTGCGCTCCGGCCAGCACTTTGACCTCGCCGTGCTCGACATGCAGATGCCCGGCATGGACGGGCACACCTTGGCGGAGGAGATCCAGAAATTGGTGCCCGCGGACAAACTGCCGCTGGTGCTCCTGTCCTCAGTCGGCCAGCGCAATCACGGCGGTCTCTTCGCCGCCAACCTGACCAAGCCCGTCAAACCGCTCCAGCTCCTCGACACGCTTGGCCGCCTTTGCGCGCGGGTGCCGGTTCCCACCGGACTGACCGTGCCGCCGATATCCGTGCCGGCGTCCGTGAAACCGCTTGCCTCCCCGGCGGATTCAGGCGCCTCCTGCCGGCTGCTGTTGGCCGAGGACAATGCCGTCAACCAGAAGGTCGCGCTGCATCTCTTGCGCAACCTCGGCTTCACCGCCGATGTGGTGGGCAACGGGCTGGAGGTGCTCGAAGCGGTCGGCCGGCAAACCTACGACATCATTCTCCTCGACGTGCAGATGCCAGAGATGGACGGCCTCGAGGCCGCCCGCCGTTTGGGCGATCTCTTCCCCGATCCCGCGCAACGCCCGTGGATCATCGCGCTGACGGCGAATGCCATGCAGGGCGACCGCGAGCTGTGTCTCAACGCCGGCATGGACGACTATCTCTCCAAGCCGATCAAGGGCCCCGCGCTCAGCGCCGCCTTGGACAACGCCCGCGCCGAGTTGCGCGTGCGCCGCGGCCAGACCCCGGCCGAAAGCGTGCTGGCGAAGTGATCTGAGGTCGATCGGTGGGGCTGGCTTCAGCCGGCCGCGGGGGAATCGCGCACCGACTCACGTTCGCCACCTCGCGGACCAGTCAAAGGCTGGTGCTGCCACTCACTCGTGCGGCTTCGCAGGTCCTGCGGTGCCGAGGGAATGCGCGACGGCGGGCCAGAGCTGCGCGGTGCGGTCGGCGAGGATGGCGCGGCACTTGGCCACTTCGGCACGGCGCTGCGCGAGGTTCGATTCCGCGATCTGCGCGAGGTCGTCGAGGTTGTAGAGATAGACGTTCGGGATGCCCGCGCACTCCGGCTCGATGTCGCGCGGCAACGCCAAGTCGACGAGGAAGAGCGGCCGGCCGGCGCGCCGTTTCATGGCGTGGGCGGCGAGTTCGCGCGTGATGACGGCGTGCGGGGCCGACGTGGAGCTGGCGACGATGTCGGATTGCGCGAGGATCTCCGGCAACTCCGCCATGCTCGCGGCCCAGCCGCCGGTGGCGGCGGCGGTCTCCTCGGCCTTCGACAAGGTGCGGCTGGCGACGGTGATGGATTTCGCGCCGCGGCTCTGGAAGGCCTGCGCGGTTTTGAGGCCGATTTCGCCCGCGCCGACGACGAGGATTTTCACCGGGTCGAGTTCGCCGAAGATCTTGCCGGCGAGGTCGACGGCGACCGTGGCGATGGAGATCTGGCCCGCGCCGATGGCGGTGTTGGTGCGGATGTGCTTCGCGGCCTGGAAAGTCTTTTGGAAGACGCGGTTGAGGACGGGGCCGGTCCACTTGCGCTCGAGCGCGCGGTCGTAGGCGTCCTTCACCTGGCCGAGGATCTCGACCTCGCCGACGATCTGGGAGT
>CAYYVB010000110.1:0-7330 GCA_964475035.1 uncultured Opitutaceae bacterium
AGCGCGAGGTCGAACTTCTCGCCGGCCATCACGGTGCGGAGCTTGCTCGTGGCGACGAAGGTGCCGTCGAGGAACACGTTCATCGCGCCGGCGAGCAGCGGGAACTCGGAGGCGTTGACGACCTTCGCGGTGAGGAAGGCGGTCTGCTGCCGCTTCGGCACGGTGAGGTATTCGGGGTTGGCGGCGAAACGGAGGCTGGTGATCGGCACCTTCTGCGCCGTGCCGTCGCTCGGGATGGTGGCGGTCGTGGCGATGCGGAAGGACGCGCTGGTCGCGCCGGCCTCGAGCGCGGCGGTGGCGACGGCGGCTTCGTAGCTTTCCGGCGGCGGCGCGGCGTCGACGGCGGCGGTGGTGAAATTCTGGAGGTTGACCTCGCGCGGGGCGTTGGCGGCGGCGGGCAGGGTGCGGGCGGACATGGCCTTGGCGCGCGCCTCGCGTTCGGCCTGCTCGCGCAGGACGATGGGCAGCATGACGTCGAGGTTCCACGCGTGCAGCGTCGGCGCACCGCCGCCGAGAGAGGGGCGCGCGGTGGAGAGCGTGAGGGCGACGTCCTGCCAGTCTTCGCCGGTGTTCTGGCGCACGACGCCGAAGTAGCCGAGCGCCACGGCGCGATCGCCGCTGAGGACGCGGGCGTCGTAGCTCGGCGACCAGTTGGCGCCGCCGACGGTGTAGGAGAGCGCGAGCTCGAGTTCGCCGGCCTGGGGGGCGGAGACGCGGACGGTGACGGTCTTGTAGCCACGGCCACCAGCGCCGCGGAGTTCGTTGAGCTGGCCCTCGACGGCGTCGATTTTGCGCTGCAAGTCCTCGCGCTGGGTGTCGAGCGCAGCGCGGTCGGCGGCGATCTTGGCCTTCTGCTCCGTGAGGTAGGCGAGCGAGCTGGTGAGTTGGTTGAGGTCGGGGCGGGGCACGTCCTTCGTCGGCGGCGCGAAGAGCGCGGACTCGATCTTGGCGAGCATGCCGCTCTGGTCGTCGAGCAGGCCGTGGCGGTCGTTGAGGCCGCGCATCTGCTGGCTGAGTTGCGCCAGCTGGTCCTCGAGCTCCTTCACGCGCGCGTTGGGCGTGAAGTCCACGAAGGTGCGGCGCGCGCTGACGTCGAGGATGAGCGCCTGCGCGGTGCCGCGGCCGGTGACTTGAAGCGACTGGTCGAGCAGCGACTCCGGGAGGTTGGCGAAGACGAGCTCGGCCTGGCCGCCGGCGAGCGCGACGGTGGCGGTGCGCGTGACGACGGCGCGGTCGGTGTAGACCGTGACGGCGCTGATGCGGGAATCGACGGGCGCGGCGGCGAGGCGCAGCGCGGGGAAAAGGGCGAGGCCGAGGAGGGCGAAGCGGAGGAGTTTCATGTTGGGAATGTCGGACTGGACGACGGGTGAGACGTTCCGCGCGGCGGATTCTTAGGAGGAATTTTGGCGGACGGCGGTGCGGCGCGCGGGCGGGCGCAGCGGTGACGCCGCCGGGACGGACTTCATTCTGTTCATCGCGCGGAACCTGTCTATTGCAGAACCATGCCTCTTTTGACCGGACAAGTGGTGATCGTGACGGGCGCCTCGTCGGGCATCGGCGAAGCCACGGCGCGGCGGCTGGCCGCCGGCGGCGCGCGCGTCGTGCTCTTCGCGCGCCGGCAGGACCGCCTCGACGCGCTCGCGCGCGAACTCGACCCGAGCGGCGCCCAGGTGCTCGGCGTCGCCGGTGACATCACCAGCGACCCAGACCGCCGCCGCCTCGTCGACGCGGCGCGCGCGAAGTTCGGGCGCGTCGACGCGCTGGTGAACAACGCCGGCTACGGCACGCGCGGACCGCTCGAGACGACGCCGGTCGACGCGATCCGCCGCAACTACGAGACGAATGTCTTCGCGCTCGTCGCGCTGACGCAGCTCGTGTTGCCGGAGATGCGCGCGCGCGGCGATGGCTGCATCGTCAACATCGGCTCCGTCGCCGGCCGCATCGCGCGCCCGCTCTCGAGCATCTATGACTCCACCAAGCACGCGCTCGAGGCGCTGACCGACGGCCTGCGCGGCGAGTTGCAGCCGTTCGGTGTGCGCGTCTCGCTCATCCGCCCCGGCTACATCGTCACGGAGTTCGTGGACGCCGCCAACGCCGCCTCGGACCAGTATCTCGAGCAAGCGGGTCCGTATGAGCCGTTCCTGGCGGGTTTCCGGCTCGGCTATCAGAAACTCCGCCGCGTCGCCGGCCAACCCAACGACATCGCGCGCCTCGTCGAGGTCGCGCTCACGAGCGAGAACCCCGCCCCGCGCTACGCCGGCCCTTTCCACGCGAAGGTGTTCCTCTTCCTGAAATGGATCCTGCCGCAGCGCGTGCTGGAGAAGATCACACGGCTGAAACGATAGCTCCGGCACGCACTCCACGGATGCTCCGGCGCGCAGCTCAATCCCGGCCGAGGATCCGCTGCAGCTCGGATTCGAAGACTTCGTAGACCAATTTTCGCTCCTCGACAAAGACGCAGTCGATGATGCGGCCGGGTAGGTAGCGGAAGATTACCCGAAAGCGTCCCACCCGCAGGCGGTAGAAGCCGGAAAGTTCGTCCGTCAGCGCCCGGATGTCACCGCGCTCGGTGGCGAGGGCGACGATGGCGCGCTTGAGCGCCCGACGGTTTTCGAGGCCGAGCGTCTGGGCGAAATCCCAGACCTGCTCCCGCACCTGCACCTTGAAGCTCATTCCGGCAATTCCGCCGCGCTGCGCACCTTGCCGCGGCCGGCGCGGGCCTCCTGGATGGCCTGCATCGCCGCGGGATTGCCGAGGAGCTCCATCGTTTCCGCGATGGCGGCGAGGCGCTCCGCCCCGATCACATAGGCCACCGGCTCATCATGCCGGGTGATCGTGGCCAGCGTGCCGCGCTCCACCGTGCGGACCACCGCGGCGAGCTGGCGCTGGGCTTCCTTGATCGTGTATGCCTTTTTCACGAGAAAAGGCATACGTGACACCAGGCGACTGTCAAACCGGGATGCGCCTGGTGGACGCAGACGCCAAGTCGATCAGCAACCGGCAGGTCATCGCGGGCCGGTCATTCCCGCAGACGCTTTTCGGCGTCTTCGAGAGCGACCCATTGGCCCGGGGTCTTATCGTCGATCTTGTCCGCCAGCCGGCGCTTGAAATCGGGATCCGCCTTGCGATCCAACGCCACGAGATACGCCGTGAGATGACGGCGCTCCTCTGGCGTCAGGTGTGCGGCCTCCTGCTTCAACTCGGCTAGGCTCATGTCGGTAAACTAGCCGGACCCCGGTTTCCGTCAACGGGGTAAAGTGCGTCGGCCACACCGACGGCCGCGGCTGGTTAGCAATACGATTACGCTACCAACACGTCGCGCCGTGACCCGCTCGGGCGCATTCCCACTAACGGATGAGGGACACCTCCCTCATCGCCACCGCCAAAAATCACGTCGCGAGACTCGCCACGCACGATTGCGGGATTACGGGGGCGTAGCTGATCGGCGGAATGTGATCTTTAGTCAGATCAGACTCAAACCTACAGAGATAGCAGCGCATTATCGAATTCCTTCCAGGAACGCCCGCACCTCCGCCGCGAGCTTCGGGCCGAAGCCCTCGACCTCGGCGATCTGCTCCGCGCTCGCAGCGCGCAATCGGTCGATCGAGCCGAAGTGGGCGAGGAGGGCGGCCTTCCTTTTCGCGCCGAGGCCCGCGAAGTCGTCGAGGACGCTCTCCTTGATCTTCCGCGAGCGGAGGTCGGCGTTGTAGGTGTTGGCGAAGCGGTGCGCCTCGTCGCGCAGGCGTTGCAGCAGGTTCAACCCGGGATGGGAGAGGGGCAGGTTGAGCGGGGTGCGTTCGTCGGGGAAGATGATCGTCTCGTGCTTCTTCGCGAGGCCGATGAGCGCGGGCGGCATGCACTCGAGGCCGACGAAGGCCTTCAACGCCGCCGCGATCTGGCCGCGGCCGCCGTCGATCACGACGAGGTCCGGGAACGGCTTGCGGTCGGCGATGAGCTGCCGGTAGCGGCGGCCGACGACCTCCTCCATCGCCCGGAAGTCGTCGTTGCCGATGAAGCTCTTGATCGAAAAGCGCCGGTAGTGGTCCTTGTCGGGCGCACCGTCGGTGAAGTGGACCATCGACGCGACGACGAAGGTGCCGCTGATGTGCGAGATGTCGAAGCACTCCATGTGCGCGGGCGGGGCCTCGAGGCCGAGCGCCTCCTGGAGCGAACGCAACGCCTCGTCGTTCGGCCGGAGGCGCGTGAGGTCGCGTGTGAACTTGCGCGTGCGGGCGAGCGTGCGCTCGAGGGCGAGGACGACGTCGCGCAGCTCGGCGGCCTTCTCGAATTCCTGCTTGGCGGCGCGGGCCTGCATCTCGGCGCGCAGCTCCTCGAGCCATTCGCGCGATTTGCCGTCGAGGAAGTAGCAGGCCTGCGCGACGCGCGTGCGGTAGTCGGCGGCGGCGACCTCGTTCGGCCAGCCATAGAGCTCGGCGCGCACGTCGTCATAGAGCCGCCAGCGGCCGTCGCCGAGCGGCGCGGGGTGGGTGTCGCCGAGGAGGACGCCGAACTGCTTGCGCATCGTCGCGAGCGTGCGGCGGAGCAGGCCGGAGTGGGCGAAGGGGCCGAAGTAGCGCGAGCGGTCGTCCTTACGGAAGCGCGTGAGCGTGAAGCGCGGCAGCTCGTCCTCGAGGTTCACGCGGACGAGGAGGAAGCATTTGTCGTCGGTGAAGTCGGTGTTGTATTTCGGGCGCCACTGCTTGATCAGCTTGCCCTCGAGGAGGAGCGCCTCGGGCTCGGACTTGACCTCGATGGTCTCGAAGTCGGCGATGAGCTCGATGAGCGTGCGGATCTTGGGCTGGTGGCGGAGCGCGCGGGTGCGGCCGGGTTGGAAGTAGGACGACACGCGCTTCTTCAGGCTCTTGGCCTTGCCGACGTAGATGATGCGCCCGAGGCGGTCCTTCATCAGGTAAACGCCCGGCTTCTCCGGCAAGGCGCGGAGTTTCTCCCGGAGGGCGTCGGTGAAGCGTTGGTCAGGCACGGGGATGGCCACAAAGAGGCACGAGAAGACACGAAAAACTCAAGGCGGCGTCATCAGGTATTTTTTCACGTGCAGGATGGGCGTGCCGAAATTGATCAGCAGCCCGGTCTCGATCCGACTGGAGCGTAAGTAGCCGAGCAATTGTGCGACATGCTCGTCGGCCACGGCGCGAACGGCCTTCAATTCGACAATCAATTGCCCTTCGACGAAGAGATCGGCGAAATAGTCGCCCAGCAAGGTGCCATCCTCGTCGTAGACCGGCAGGGGATGCTGCTGAGAGACCCGGTGCCCGGCTTTGCGGAGACGATGCGCCAGGGCGTTCTCGTAGATTTTCTCCACATGGCCGTGGCGATGAAAGCAGTGGACGGCAAAGGCGGTCTCGCGGACCACGTCGCAGAGCGGATTGAGGGGGTCGGGGTTCATTTTAGTGGCTTTTTGTGCCTCTTCGTGGCCCCAAAGATGGCGGTTCGTGGATACTTCCGGCGGCTGGCGTTTTGGGAAATTCGGGCTACGGTCGCGGACTTGGACAGCTCCATGGCCGCACCGCAGACGAACAATTCCCAGCCCGGGTCCGCTGGCAAATCTTCTCCTCGCTTCGAACTCCTCACGCTCGGCGACGAGCTGTTGCTCGGCCTGACCGCGAACAGCCACCTCACCTGGATCGGCGCCCAACTCGGCCGGCGCGGCGTGCTGCTCGACCGCAACGTCACCATCACCGACGAGGCCGACGCCATCGCCCGCCAGTTCCGCGAGAGCTGGGCGCGCGCCGACGTCATCATCACCACCGGCGGTCTCGGGCCGACCTGCGACGACCGCACGCGCGAGGTCGTGGCGGAGATCCTCGGCCAGGAACTCGTCTTCGACGCCGGCATCATGGGCGAGATCGAGCAGCGCTTCGAGCGCCTGCGCCGCCCCTGCACGCCGAACAACCGCAAGCAGGCCTTCCGCTTCGCCCGCGGCGAGGTGCTGCCCAACCCGAACGGCACCGCGCCCGGCCTCTGGGCCGAGCAGGACGGCAAGGTGCTCGTCATGCTCCCGGGCCCGCCGAACGAATTGCAGCCGATGTTCCTCGACCAGGTCCTGCCGCGCCTCGCGCGCCGCGGCCTGCTCAGCGAACAGGAATCCTACCTCCAGCTCCGCACTGCCGGCGTCGGCGAATCGATGCTCGAGACGCGCTTCCAACCTGTCTTCGAGCGCTACCCGGGCCTCGGCATCGCGTATTGCGCGCACCAATGGCAGGTCGATTGCCGTATCAGCTCGCCCGACGGCCGCTACCCGCGCGAGACGCTGCAGCAGATCGCGCAGGAATGCGCCGCGCTGCTCGGCGACGACTTCGTCTGCCACGGCCACGACTCGCTCGCCAAGATCACCGCCGACCTCCTCCGCGCGCACGGCCGCACGCTCGCCGTGGCGGAGTCGTGCACCGGCGGCCTGCTGGCGAACAGCTTCACCGACATCTGCGGCGCCTCGAAATTCTTCATGGGCGGCATCGTGAGCTATTCGAACGACTCCAAGATGCTCCTGCTCGACTGCCCCGAGTGCCTGCTCTCGCAACACGGCGCCGTCAGCGCCGAGTGCGCGGTGGCGATGGCGACGGGCGTCGCCGAGCAGCTCAGCGCCGACTTCGGTCTCGCGATCACGGGCTACGCCGGGCCGACCGCGGGCAACTGCGGCGACGACAACCCCGCCGGCACGATTTTCGTCGGGCTGCATTCCCCGCTCGGCGACTGGTCGAAGAAACTCAACTACCCCGGCGGCCAGCGTTCGACGGTGAAGCTGCGCGCCGTCACCGCCGCGATCGACTGGCTGCGCCGCGAAGTGCTGAAGTCCGTCCGACGCAGCACCGCCTCGCCGCTGGCGAATTGAGTCCGCGGATCGCTCCGGGCGGAGAATCGCCTCCTTCCCGCTGCCGCTCCGCCCGGAATTTTTCTCTCGGCGCATGCGGTGGCGGCGGCCTACCGTCGGCCTCTCCCGTTCCATGCCCGACCGTCCCTTCATCTTCATCTGCGGTGCCGACGACTTCCTCGCGTCGCGCCTGGGCAAGGAGCGCTTTGAGGAGCTCGCGCGCGAGTCGGGCGCCGACGAGTTTGCGCGTGAGATCGTCAACGGCTTCGCCAACAACGTCGAGGAGGTCGAGACCGCCGTGAACCGCTTCCGCGACGCCGTGCAGACCGTGCCGATGTTCGGCGGCAAGCGCGTCGTGTGGTTCAAGGACATCAATTTCCTCGCCGACACCGTCACCGGCCGCGCCGACGGCACGCTCAAACAGGTCGAGGCACTCCAGGAATTGCTCGAAAAGCTCAACCCCGACGAGGTCGCGGTCGTCATCACCGCCGCCCCGATCGACCG
>CAYYVB010000110.1:7430-9030 GCA_964475035.1 uncultured Opitutaceae bacterium
GCCGGCACGATCGAGGAGACGCACGTCGCCGAGCTGACGCCGAACGTCGCCGAGGGCGATTTCTTCGAGGCGGCGGACCGGTTCTTCGCCGGCGACCTGCGCGGCACGCTCGACGCGTTGCAGCGGCACTTCTTCGCCGGCGGCGATGCGCGGCCGGTCATCTCCTCGCTCCAGAACCGCAACCGCATCCTCATCCAGGCGCGCGTGCTGCTCGATGCGGGCGAGTTGCGGGCGCCGTCGGAGAAATACGGTTTCGACAAGACCGCGTGGGCCGCGGCGCAGTCGCGTTACGCCGAAGCCTTCGGCGGCGATGCGGAGAAGAGCTCGTTCAACCTCTTCACGCAGAACCAGTGGTATGCCGGCAAACTCGTCAGCGGCGCGAAGCTCCCGCCCTTGCGCCGCCTGATCGACAACCAGCAGGAATTCATCCGCGTGTTCGAGGAGATCATCCAGCGCCCGAACGACCAGGAAGCCGTCCTGCGCGACATGGCCGTGCGCTGCCTCGGCGCCTGAGTTCACCCGGCCGGCCGGCCGGCGGGTTTTCCGCTGGCATCGCCGATGAGCGGGCCTTAACGCTTGCCCGCGTCATGTCTCCCGCCGAAGCCTCCGCCTCCGCCATCCCCAACGTGCTTGCCGAGCGCTACGCCTCGCCGGCGATGAAGGAGATCTGGTCCGGCCACGGCCGCATCCTCATCGAGCGCGATTTCTGGATCGCGGTGATGAAGGCGCAGCGCGACCTCGGCGTCGCCATCCCGACCGACGCCATCCGCGACTACGAAAAAGTGCGCGGCGAGGTGAACCTCGCGCGCATCAAGGAGCGCGAGCGCACCACGCTGCACGACGTGAAGGCGCGCATCGAGGAGTTCTCCGAGCTCGCCAAGCGCCAGTTCATCCACCTCGGCCTCACCAGCCGCGACTTGACGGAAAACGTCGAGCAACTCCAGGTGGCGCGCTCGCTCGAGCTGGTCCGGTTCAAGACCGTCGCCGCGCTCGCCGCGTTGGCGAAGCGCGCCGGCGAATACCGTGACGTCATGATCACCGGCCGCACGCACAACGTGCCGGCGCAGCCGACGACCCTCGGCAAGCGCCTCGCGATGTTCGGCCAGGAACTGCTCCTCGCGCAGGCGCGGCTCGACGAGCTGCTCGCGCGCTATCCGGTGCGCGGCGTGAAGGGCGCGGTCGGCACGCAGCTCGACCAGCTCACGCTCCTCGGCGGCGATGCCGCCAAGGTCGGCCAGCTCGAGGCCCGCATCGTGAAGCACCTCGGCTTCAAGGCCTCGCTCGGCGCGGTCGGCCAGGTCTATCCGCGTTCGCTCGATTTCGATGTCGTCAGTGCGCTGCACCAGGTGGGCGCCGCGGCGGCGAGCTGCACCACGACGCTGCGCTTGATGGCGGGCGCGGGCCTGTTGACGGAAGGCTTCCAGGCCGGGCAGGTCGGCTCCTCCGCGATGCCGCACAAGGTCAACGCGCGCAATTGCGAGCGCGTCTGCGGTTTCTCGACCATCCTCTCCGGCTACGTCGCGATGACGGCCAATCTCGCGGGCGACCAGTGGAACGAGGGCGACGTGTCGTGCTCGGTCGTGCGCCGCGTGGCCCTGCC
>CAYYVB010000111.1:0-8965 GCA_964475035.1 uncultured Opitutaceae bacterium
CCACCTCCGCCGCGCACACCGCGGTGAAGATCGCCCCCGAATACGACCAGCCCGCCGTGCACGTGCTCGACGCCTCGCGCGTCATCGGCGTCGTCTCCGCCCTGCTCAGCGCGGACCAGAAGCCCGCCTTCGCCGCCGAGAACCGCGAGAAGCAGGAACGCCAGCGCGCCGAGTTCGCCGAGCGCCGCGGTGCCCGCAAGCTGCTCCCGCTCGCCGAGGCCCGCGCCCGCGCGCCGAAGTTCGACTGGGCGACGGTCGACATCCCGCGCCCCGAATTCCTCGGCACGCGCGTCTTCGATCCGGTCCCGCTCGACCAGATCGTCCCCTTCATCGACTGGGGCCCGTTCTTCTCCGCGTGGGAACTCCACGGCCGCTTCCCCGACCTGTTGCAGGATCCCGTCATCGGCGAGGAAGCCACCAAGCTCTACCGCGACGCCCAGACGCTGCTCCAGCGCATCGTCGACGAGGAACACTTCGTCGCCAAGGCCGTCATCGGCTTCTGGCCCGCCAACCGCGTCGGCGACAGCGTCGAGATCTATGCGGACGAGTCCCGCTCGCGTGTGGTAAAGACCTTCCACTTCCTCCGCCAGCAGAACGAAAAAGCCGCCGGGCAGGACAACCATTGCCTCGCCGACTACCTCGCGCCGAAGGACAGCGGCCGCCTCGACTACCTCGGCGGCTTCGCCGTCACGAGCGGCCACGGCGTCGAGCCCTTCGCGAAGCAGTTCGAGGACCGGCACGACGACTACTCCGCCATCATGGCCAAGGCCCTGGGCGACCGCCTCGCCGAGGCGCTGGCCGAGCTCCTGCACAAGAAGGCCCGCGACTATGCCGGCTACGGCCGCACGGAGAACCTCTCGATGCAGGACATCATCCGCGAAAAATACCGCGGCATCCGTCCCGCGCCCGGCTACCCCGCGTGTCCCGACCACACCGAGAAGCGCACGCTCTTCGATCTGCTCGACGCCGAGAAAGCCACCGGCATCTCGCTCACGGAAAGTTTCGCGATGAACCCGCCGAGCGCCGTCAGCGGCCTGTATCTGAACCACCCGGACTCGAAATACTTCGCCGTCGGCAAACTCGCGAAGGACCAGATCGAAGACTACGCCGCCCGCAAGGGTTTCACCCTCACCGAAGCCGAGCGTTGGTTGGCTCCATACCTAGACTACTGAGTTGAAAAGGCCTGTGGTCCGAAGCCTTGTGCGAAGGACCATGGCTGGCCCCCTATCTCGACTACTGAGGTAAGGCGCGGACTCCGTCCGCGCCGGGAAAGAGTTCCAATCCTCCTTGGCCACAAAAAGGCACGAGAAGACACAAAAAGCTCCGCGCCCTTTTCGTGGATTTTTGTGCTTCTTCGTGACCATCCCCTCATTGCGCGCTGGCAGGAAAACAATCTCACCACGGATGACACGGAGTGCACGGATAGGAGGCATCGTTCATTCGCAGAGCCTGCAGTAAGCCCCCGCGCAAATTGTAGGGGCGCAGTCTTGCTGCGCCCGAAGGACTCGCGCCCCGAACGGGCGCAGCAAGACTGCGCCCCTACAAGTCAATCCAAGCGCACTGGTAGGGCGCGGACTCCGTCCGCGCCGGGAGCGAATCCCAATTCTCCTTGGCCACCAAAAGGCGCGAAGAGACACAAAACTCCGTCTCCTTTTTCGTGCCTTCTCGTGCCTTTTCGTGGCCATCCCAACTTCGCGCCGCCTCGCGCCTCCCACGTTAGGGTGAGTGGGGCGGGCGTCCGTTGACAGGGCGACAGCGCGAAAACAGCGTCACCTCTGCGCGCGATTCCCGGCCGCACCCGGCCCTTGTTCTCCGCGCGCGCCGCCCTCGACCCTGCGCCTCATGCACCTTCGCTCCCGTCTTCTTCTCTTCCTCGCGGGCCTTTTCCTTCTTTCGACGCTGCACGCCACGTTGCGCGTGCCGGCGCTCTTCAGCGATCACCTCGTGCTCCAGCAGCAGCAGGCCAATCCGGTCTGGGGCTGGGATGCGCCGGGCACGACGGTCACCGTCACATTCGCCGGCGAGACGCTCACCGCCACGGCGGGTGCCAACGGCAAATGGCTCGTGCGCCTTCCCGCGCAACCGGCCAGCGCCGAGCCGCAGACGCTGACGATCGCGGGCACGTCGACCGTGACGGTGCAGGACGTGTTGATCGGCGAGGTGTGGCTCTGCTCCGGGCAATCGAACATGCAGTTCACGCTCGGCGAGAGTTACGACGGCGACCTCGAGGCCGCCGCGGCGAGCTGGCCCGACCTGCGCCTGATCACCGTGCCGCAGGTCGGCACGCAGGACTTGCAGGACGATTTCGAAGGTGAGTGGGCACCCTCGTCGCCGGGCGTCGCGCGGAAGTTCAGCGCCGTCGGCTACCTTTTCGGTCGTTCCTTGCACAAGATCCTCGGCGTGCCGGTCGGCATCATCAACGTCAGCTGGGGCAGCTCGAAGGCCGAGGCCTGGGTGCGCCGCGCCAGCCTCGATTCGGACCCGCGCTTCCGCGCGCTGATGGAGGAGACCGCGCAAAAGGATGCGACTCACTCCACGCCGGAAGCGGAGGCGAAGTTGGCAGCGGAAATGAAAGCCTGGGAGGCCGCCCGCGACGCCGCGCGCACCAGCAACAAACCCGTGCCGCCGCGTCCGCAGGATTGGCTGCGCGGGCAGCTCCGTCCGGGCAATCTTTTCGCGGGCATGCTCCACCCCACGGTCGGCTACGGCCTCAAGGGCGTCATCTGGTATCAGGGCGAGGGCAACGCCGCGCGCCCCGAGGAATACGCCGAGCTGTTCCCGTTCCTGATCGAGGAGTGGCGGCGCGAGTGGGGCCAGGGGGATTTTCCGTTCTACTGGGTGCAGCTCGCCGACTTCAACGCGGAGACCGACGATCCCGGCGCCGACAGCAAGTGGGCGCGCCTCCGCGAGGCGCAGACGCAAACGCTGCGCCTGCCCCGCACCGGCCAGGCCGTGGCCATCGACGTCGGCGAAGGCCGCGATATCCATCCGCGCGACAAGCACAGCGTCGCCGCGCGCCTCGTGCGCTGGGCGCTGGCGCAGGATTACGGGAAAAAATTCCCCCACCGCAGCCCCGAGTTCAAAAGCCTCGCGATCGACGGCGCGAAGGCGCTCGTGACCTTCGACTGCTTTGGCGGACAACTCTACGCCTTCGACGAGCCCGCCGTGCGCGGCTTCGCCATCTGCGGCACCGACCGCGTCTGGCACTGGGCGACAGCCAAGATCCGCGGCAAGGATCAGGTCGAAGTCTGGAGCGACGCCGTGCCCGCGCCCGTCGCCGTGCGCTACGCCTTCGCCAACAATCCCCGCGCCAACCTCTACGCCCGGTCCGGCCTGCCCGTGACGCCGTTCCGCACGGACGCTTTCGAATTCATCCCGCCGCCCGCACCCGCCTCGCCGCCTCCCCGGTAGGGCGCGGACTCCGCTCCGCGTCGGGAACGTGTTCCGATCCGGCTTGGCCACGAAAAGGCACGAAGAGACACAAAAGCTCTGACCTCTTTTCGTGCATTTTTGTGCCTCTTCGTAGCCTTCCCCTCTTCACGCGTTGGGAGAAAAACAATCTAACCACGGATGACACGGATTACACGGAGTCTAACCACTGGACGAAGTCGGCGGGGGCCACGCGCCGATTTGTCGAGCGAATGCTAGAATTTAAGGTAGGGCGCGGACTCCGGCCGCGAACGAGTTTCGATCCTCCTTGGCCACAAAAAGGCACGAAGAAACACAAAAACCCGGAATGCTTTTCGTGCATTATCGTGCCTCTTCGTGGCCATCTCTCCGTCCCCTCGCTCGCCAACGGCCCCGCAAAGTTGAGCTGACCTCGCGCGGCCGACCTGTCTGTCTCTCGGCATGAAACGCCCCCTCTTCCTGTGCGCCGGCCTGCTGGCCGCGGTCTTCCTCGGACTGGTCTCTTCTTCCGCCGCGATCAATCCGGCGCATTTCCAACGCGTCGCCTCCGACGTCGCGCGCCTGCGCGAGATGGCGCGCATCGTCCACACGGCCGAGCAAGGCGGCGACCAGGTGCGCCGCATCACGATCGTGGCCCACGCGGTCCAGGTGCATGAATCCCGCGACATCGAAGTCGGCGACACCGTCGTGATCGATTACACCGTCAACCTCACGAAGCTCGCCCGCGCGGCGAAGGCGCACGCCGACCGGCAGGGCACCATGCCCGGCCCGCAATTCCTTGGTGAACCCGAGCCGCCGGCGCTCGATGAGCAGGGCGAATTCTGGGCGCACCTCGCCAAAGCCGGCGGCCGTCTCGGCAACGTCAACCGCCACGCCGGCGCCGTCGTCGGCATCGGCGACTACGATTTCAAAGGGCCCATTTTCGTCCCCGTCGGCGGACCGTATTCGTTCTCCCCGCCGATGTAACCCACAGAACTCCGTCAGCGAGCGGCAGACGTCCGATCAGACATTAAACATTAAAACCTGACCCCTTGGGACCTTCCGTTTTGGCCGCCTGACCCGTTTTGGCCGCCGGACCATTCTAGGGGAGCAGGTCAACGTTTTTAGCGTCTTCTTTATTTCAGGCGTTCCGCGAGCGTTGAATCGATTTCAGGCAACCGTCTATCACGACCATTGATGTTCGATTGGATAAATGTCGTGCTAACGTTTTGCACTCGCCTGTTATTGCTAGATAGGTCGCAAACGAACCAAACGACTACACCTTGGCTTGAGACATTACGAAGAGTCTTCTTCACAAATAATTCTGCTCCTGCGGGCACAATCTCAATGATCTGCGCATTGTTGTGCCTGCGTCCGACATATTGCCCACTCACATCTTTAGGAAGTAGCAGGTCTCGATTCCCATGTTTGCCATCGTTAATACCTAGATAAGGCCCCTCTCGCTCTGGCAACGAATAGAGATACAAATCCACTTTGGTTCGGTAACGCTGCCCGGCAGAGGCTGCTTCTTCGGTAATATTACTGGTGCCAACGGCGCAGCCCGAAAGAATGCCCAAGCCCAGGACCAGCAGACTAAGGTTCAATCGGAGGAACATAAGGAGTATAATTTTCGATGCCATGATTTCTGATGCTAAGTCTATTCACGGCATTGGGAACCGATTGATTGGTCGTCATCGATCCACTGAGCACACGAGAAAGATAGTTATTGGGAGAGAGATAAGGAACTGGATCACGCGAGGCGGTGATATTGGCTGCGGAACGGTAACCGAGAATGGCGGCGAGTCAGCCAGACGGGTCAGCCAGACGGGGTCAGGCTTTAAAGTTTAATGTCGGTCAGCCAGACGGGGTCGTCAGCCAGACGGGGTCAGGCTTTAAAGTTTAATGTCGCGCCCGTTGGATTGCAGCCCAACTGCCTGAGTTCGCTGTGTGCCTTCATGGTTCCCCTGCCCGCAAGACAAAGGCCCCTGCGCTCATACTGCCGAAAGGGATATCCGGGAGTTTGACCTGGGGGTAGTGGCGGTGGAATTCATTCCGCGAAATCACCTTCGCCTTCCACTCGAAGGCAACCCGGTGCCGGTTGCTCAGGCGGTCGCCGAATTTGATGAAGAGCGTTTCAGGGCTCAGGCCGGACTCCTGCACGCTGGCGTTCTCGATCGTGCGACGGTTGCTTCCGTGGCGGAGCAGGTAGTGCGTCGATCCGAGCACGAACATGCCGCTGTCGACCAGGGTCACGCTGTAGCGCGGCTTCGGGCCCCGGCTGACCCACCAGCTGATGTAGCGCCGCGGTTCGCCCTCGGCCTCGGTGGTCGTCTCGATGACGAGGAACACCTCGTCCGCATCGATCTCCGTCTCGGCCCGATAGACGGAAAAGCCGAGTTCCTCCCCGAGGTCAGGATGGAAGCGTTGGAAGGACACGTCGCGGGCGACGAGCGGGTGGGCAAAGGCCGCCAAGCAGGCCGCCAGGAGCAGAATTCTCATGGGATGAACGAGGTTGTGTTGCTGGCCCGCACGGGGAGGAGAGCCACGCGTCGCCCGGATGGCAAGTCTGCGCGCCCATCACGCGACGGCTCGGCCTTCCGTGTGTTCGGTGTGTTCCGTGGGCGGCCCCTGCCTTCGCCGCACCGACCCTCCGGACCGGACGTTGCGCGCGAGCGCGCAACCTACAAATCGACCTCAGCGTGGTGAACCTTTCGTGTGGTTCGTGTGTTTCGTGATTCCCCTCCGTCCAAAATCAGGTGAGCGCCCCATAGTCGGGGCGGGGGTCGCATCTTTCGTGGGCGGGCAGCCAGAGGTGGTCAGGTTTTAATGTCAGCGTAAGGATTGTGGCCAGCATGGGATGTTCGACTGCTGCTGGCTTGATGCATCGAAGAGTCCGCCCTACTCCAGCGCCAGCGCGTGGAGCGCGGCGAGGGTGACGCGGTTGTGCGGGGTTTCTCCGCCGCCGGGCCAGGAGGTGTAACGGGTGTTGTGGGCGAGGTAACTCATGTTGCGGGCGTGCTCGTCCTCGCCGACGCGGAGCACGTAGCGCTCGCCGGCGCGGAGGTCGGCGAGCACGGGCGACGAGTGTTCGAGGCGCTCCCAGGTGGCGAGCTGGGGCAGGACGAGGTAGCCGGCGGCGACGAGCTCGCCGCTGCGCGCGTCGCGCACTTCCAGCCGCTTCACACCGCAGGCGATGCCGGTGTTGATCGGGCCGGTGCCGTTGGCGTAGGTCGCGGTGATCCGGTGGCGGCCGTCGCGGGCGGCGGTGAACTCGACTTCGGCGGTGTCCGCGCGGGCGCCCCACTCCGTCAGGCGGCCGTCGACGAGCCGCCCGCCGCGGGCGCGGAATTCCGTCGCGGGCAGCGCGATCTCGCGGCCGGGGGCGGACGCGGTGCGCGTGGGCGTGAGGTGCGAGAGCGTGCCGGTGCGGGCGTCGACCGCCGCGGCGGCGTAATGGTGCACGCGGTCGGCGGACGCCTCGGTGTCGGTCCACGCGGTGCCGCGCCAGCCGGTGGCGACGCGGCGGCCGTCGCGGTAGAGGTTCAGCGTGACGTCGTCGCCGGCGGGATGCGGGCGGAAGTGCAGGACCACGCCGCCGGCGGTGCGGGCGACGGCGCCGCGGGCGTCGTCCCACTCGGGTTGGGCCGGGCCGAAGTGGGCGCGTTCATCGCCGACGTCGGCGACGCGGAGCGCGCCGCGATCCGGGGCGTCGGGCGCGGCGAGGTGGATCTCCCAGGTGTTGTGCACGGCGAGGTCCGTGGCGGGCACGAAGACGCCGCCGGTGTCGCGGCCGTTGAGCGTGACGCGCGCGACGCGGCATAGGCCGGTGGCGTTGGCGGGGACGGCGGGCAGGTGGACGCGGACGGTGTGGCGCGTGCCGCGCCAGATGAAATCGCGCCACTCGAGCTGCGCCGAGCCGCCGAAGGTCGCGCGGCGCGCGTGGGCGGTGAGGCTGGGTTGGAAGCGCAGGCCGTCCCACGTGGTTTCAAGGCCGAAGACGATGTCCTGCACGGCGCTGAGGTAGCCGGCGACGGACCAGAGCTGGCGGCGCGAGTTGACGACCGGGCCGTCGCGCTCGGCGCCCTTGACCTCGGCGCGGCCGGTGACCCAGTCGAAGTTCTCCATGTGCGAGAGATTTTCGGCGGCCTGGGTTTCGAGCGACGCGAGGGCGTGGTCGATGACGGCGGCGTGACCGGCGGCGCGCGCGGCCTTCAGCCAGTAGGCGGTGACGAAGGGCCAGATGCCTTGGTTGTGATAGATCGGCACGGCGCGCTCCTGCGGCCAGACGACGGACGGGCCGTGCGGTCCCGTCGGGTAGGCGCGGAGGATGGCGTCGGCCTGTGCCGGCGAGGCGACGCCGTGGAGGATGGCGAGCGAGAGGCCGAGCAGGTCGTAACGCGCGGCGCGGACGGCGGGGCCGCCGTCGGAGAGGAGGTAGGTGCTGTAGAGCCCGGCGTCGGCGTCCCAGAACTGCGCGTTGATCGCGGCGTGCAACGCGGCGGCCCAGGCACGGTAGCGCGCGGCGTCGTCCGGCCGGTCGAGGCGCGCGGCATAGTCGGCGGCGCGCTGGAGGGCGGCGAAATGGAGCACGTTGGTCGAAAGCGCCTTCGAGAGAGCGAGCGGGAGCGTGTGCTCCTTCGTCCAGAGCGGATAGGTCTGTTCGCGCCAGTCGAGGAAGGATTGCTCGCCGCGGTAAAGGCCGTCGGCGGGGTCGAAGAGCAACACGCGGTCGAGCTCGAGGGTGTCGCGCAGGATGGCGTAGGTCTGCGCGAGGAAGTCCGCCCGCGCCGCGCCGTCGAGCGCGCGCAACGCGGCGTCGGCGCCGAGCGCCCAGACGACGCGGTCGCTCGACACCGGATAGCTGCCGCCGGAGCCGGTGTCCTGCACGATCTGCCGGGCGAAGCCATCGGTCAGGCCGGGTTTGAGGGCGGAGGTCTTGAAGAGGAGCGAGCTGACCGCGCGCGCGGGATCGAAGGCGCCGAGCGCGAGGTCGACGGAGTAAGCGAGGTCGCGCGTCCAGACGTAGGTCCAGAATTCGCCGGTCTGGAACGCCGCGAGCGCGAGGGGCTCGTTGTTCGCGTAGGCGCCGTCACGGATCGAGGCGACTGAGTTGAGGCGCGTCTCGTGCACGGCGAGGGCGTAGAGCGCGTCGAAGCGCAGGTTGCCCGTGTGCACGGTCGCGGTGCCCGGCGCCTCGGCGAGCGTGAGCCGGCCGCCGGCGGGGACGGCATCGCGGAGCGGCGCGGTGCTGCGCAACTCGAAGGTGCGGAGCCCGGCCGCGTCGGTGCCGAGGAGCTCGAGCTGGGCTCGGGTCGGCGACGGCAGCGTGCAAAGGGCGGTCAAGGGCAGGAGGAGAAACGAGGCGGCGAGACAGCGGCGGGCGATCATGGCGACGAGGGCTGAGAGCTGACAGATGCGCGCGGAGGCGTCGAGCCCGCGCGGGCGGAAGCCGCGGGGGTGGATTGCTCCCGCCCGATTCCTCAAGGGAAGAACTGGAGGAGGGGCTTTACGCCCCGATCTGCTCAGGCAGCGCAGCGGACCATCAGCCTCTTATCGGGGCGTAAAGCCCCTCCTACAG
>CAYYVB010000112.1:0-8958 GCA_964475035.1 uncultured Opitutaceae bacterium
AAGAACGCCGACGCCATCCGCCAGCTGGGCCTCGAGCTGCACGAACGCGTCGCCGCCGTGGCCGACAACCTCGACACCCTTGGCCAGCGCCTCGCGCAGGCCGTCGGCGCCTACAACAGCACCGTCTCCTCCGTCGAAGGCCGCGTCCTCGTCACCGGCCGCAAACTGGAAAAGCTCGGCGCCGGCTCGGAGAAGAAGATCGGCGAGCCGCGCCTCGTCGACGAAAGCCCGAAATCCCTCACCGCCCCGGAGCTGAAGCCATGAGCGCGCTCGAAGGCCGCTGGCAGCCGCTCTACGCCGAGCTCGATGGCGAACAGGCGCCGAACGAGGTCCTGCATCAGACCGAGTTCGAGCTCACCGTCGACACCTACACGGTGCGCTTTGGCGGCGTCGCCGCCGACACCGGCGCCTACACGGTCGAATCGGATGTCGCGCACCACCTCACGCTCCGCGGCACCGCCGGCCCAAACGCCGGCCGCACGATCCCCTGCCTGTTTCGGTTCATCGACGACACGCTCATGATCTGCTTCGGCCTCGGCGGCACGCGCCCGGCCAACTTCCGCACCGCCCCCGGCGCCCAACTCTACCTCGTCACCTACCGCCGCAAGTGAACCCAACTCCGAAAGTGTAACCTATTAGGTTACACTTTCCGTTTCCCCTTTCGGTTTTCGCCCATGCCCCGCGTTTCCGGACTCTTCGTCTATCCCGTCAAATCCTGCCGCGGCCACGCGGTCGCGAGCGCGGCGGTCGATGCGTGGGGGTTTCAAGGCGACCGCCGCTACGTCGTCGTGTCGGCCGCCGACGGCAAGTTTCTCACGCAACGCACCCACCCGCGCCTGGCCTTGGTCGAGACGGAACTCACGGCCACGGCGCTCACGCTCGCCGCGCCGAACGGCGGCAGCGTCACGGTCGCGCACGCCGAGGTCGCCGCCGCGCGCGCGTTGCGGCCCGTCACCGTCTGGAGCGACACGGTGCAGGCGGAGGACTGCGGCGACGCCGCGGCCGAGTGGCTCACGCGCCTGCTCGGCCTGCCGCTGCGGCTCGCGCGCATGGGCGCGGACTTTCACCGCCCCGTGAAACCGAAGCGCGCGCGTCCGGGCGACCAGGTGTCGTTCGCGGACGGAGCGCCGTTCCTGCTCACGACCGAGGCGTCGCTGCACGACCTCAACGACCGCATCGTCGCCCGCGGCGGCGAGCCCGTGCCGATGGACCGTTTCCGCCCGAACGTCGTGCTCGCCGATTGCGCGCCGTGGGCCGAGGACGCGCTCGGGCGGTTTCGCCTCGGCGACGTGGAGTTCCGCAACGGCTGGCCCTGCGGGCGCTGCATCGTGACGACGACCGACCAGCAAACCGCCGCCCGCGGCAAGGAGCCGCTCGCGACGCTCGCCACCTTCCGCCGCGACGCCGCGGACCCGACCGACGTGAACTTCGGCCTCAACCTCGTGCACGAGACGAAGACCGGCATGGTGCGCGTGGGCGATGCATTGCTCCCGCTCTGAGTGAAAAGTAGCGCAGGCGTCCCGCCTGCATCTTGGCCGAAGCAGGCGGGACGCCTGCGCTACGCCATCTCGTCGCGCTACACCGGCACGCCGCGTTTCGCCGCGATGGCGCGCAGTTCCTTGGCCACAAGGAGATCCTTGTCGCGTCCGAGCGCTTCCTTGGCGCGGATGAGATCGGGCAACGACATCAGACGGTATTTTCGGTCATCGACCTCCAAGACTTCCGCGTGTTGGCAGAGTCTCGAAAAATCCCCCACGCCCAGCACGGTCGAGAGGACGTCTACCGCGCCCAAATCCGTGCGCAGGTAGAGATTGTTCACGTTTTTGCCCGGGGGTGGTTCGGTGAGGAAGGAGAGTTCGTTGGGCAGCATCCGATGCCGGGGATTGTAGTCGCGCAAGGCACTCCTCAGGCGTTCCACGTTCTCCCCCGAGAAGACGATGCAGATATCGACATCCTTGGTGACATAGGACGAACCATGCGTGACGGCAGCGTAACCGCCCACGATGACGAAATCCAAACCGCTGTCAGCGAGCGTGGCGAGAAGTCGACTGAAGCTGTGCATCGGCTCTTTCGCGGGCTTGTTGCAGTTTGAAGATCAATTCCAACGCCGCATCGTGCTGCTCCCAACGTTCCTTCACCGACAAACCCAGATTCACCTCGATCAAACTCAGGTCGATCCCGGCGCGTTCGGCGGCGGCGAGGGCTTCGGCGGCGGGGGGAGTGGACGGCGGGTTCACGGGGTCAGTGTCGGCGGATTCTTGGGGCGCGCAACGTCTCATTCGTCCCAGCCGCGCCGGCGCGTGCCCTTGATCTTCGCGCGATGTTTCTTCGCCTGGATCATGCGGACTTTCTGGCCGCGGGATTTCTGGCGGGTCTGGCGGCGGGCGAGCTCGCGTTCGGCCTGCGCGGCGTTGCGGGCCTCGGCGCGGCGCCACTCGAGTTTTTCGGCCAATTCCTGCCAGGCGAGGAGGCGGTTGACCGCCTGCGACCGCTCGCGCTGGCAACGGACCTCGACCCCGGTCGGGCGGTGGCGGAGCCAGACGGTGGAGGAGGTCTTGTTGATCTTCTGCCCGCCCGCGCCGGCGCCGCGCACGAAACGCTCGTCGACCTCCTCCGGCCGCACGCCGAGGGAGACAAATCGCGCGCGCAGCGGCGCTTCGAGTATCTCCGGAAATTCCGCCATGATCTTTTGTCCCCCGAGTGAAACCCCCGCCCACCGCGCGAGTCAAACCATCGCCCGTTCCGCACCGCCTATCGTGCCGTTTGCCCGCTTGGCCTTGCCGGCGTTGGCGGGGGCGGTTCGGCGCTTGTCACTCTCAAATCCGCTCCATTCACTGCCCCATTCCCTATGAGTAACGGCCCCGCTTGGTCCCAAAAACTCCGTGCTGAAATCGGCAAGGCCGTCATCGGCCAGGACGACGTCATCGAACGCCTCCTCGTCGCCCTGCTGGCCAACGGCCATGTCCTCCTCGAGGGCATGCCCGGTCTCGCGAAAACCCTCCTGATCAAATCGCTCGGCACCGCCCTCGGCGTCCAGTTCGAGCGCATCCAGTTCACGCCCGACCTCCTGCCCTCGGACGTCGTCGGCACGATGATCTTCTCGCCGAAGGACGGCGCCTTCGCGACGCACAAGGGCCCGATCTTCGCCAACCTCGTCCTCGCCGACGAAATCAACCGCGCGCCCGCCAAGGTCCAGTCCGCCCTCCTCGAGGCCATGCAGGAGCGCCAGGTGACCATCGGCGGCGGCTCGCACCAGCTCCCGCGGCCGTTCTTCGTCATGGCGACGCAGAACCCGGTCGAACAGGAAGGCACCTACCCGCTGCCCGAGGCGCAGACCGACCGTTTCCTCTTCAAGCTCATCGTCGACTACCCGTCCGCCGCCGAGGAGGCGCGCATGATGGAGATGTGGGGCCAGGTCACCAAGGCCCCGGCGCTCCAAGCCGTCTCCAGCGGCGAGGAACTGCTCGCGCTCCGCCAGCACGTCGACGCCATCCACGTCTCCGCCGGCGTGCAGGCCTACATCCTCGCGCTCGTGCGCGGCACGCGCGACCTCGCCGCCGTGGCCGAGGGCGCGACCGGCGGCACCAAGCGCCTGCTCAACTTCGGCGCCTCGCCCCGCGCCTCGCTCGCCCTCTTCCAGGCCGGCCGCGCCCTCGCGTGGCTGCGCGGCTCGGATTACCTCTCGCCCGCCCTCGTGCAGGAAGTCTTCCACGACGCCCTCCGCCACCGCGTCGGCCTCACCTACGAAGCCGAGGCCGAGGAACTCACATCCGACAAGATCCTCGCGCAGGTCCTCGAACGCACGCCCGTGCCCGGCCACGCCTGAGGCCGCCGAGGCCGGGCGAAGCGTCCCTCCGAGCCGCGGCTCACCGAGGACGGTTCGCCCCACCCGCGTCCATCGCGCCATGCCCAACCCGCTCACCCAGCACACCTCCGTCGTCACCTCGCAGCTCGCGCTCCTGCGCCAGCTCGAGTGGAAGGTGCGCCATGCGGTCGAGAACGTCCTCAGCGGCGAATACCGCTCGGCCTTCCGCGGACGCGGCATGGAATTCGACCAGGTCGTCAAATACACCTACGGCGACGACATCCGCGACATCGACTGGAACGTCACCGCCCGCCTCGGCGAACCCTACCGCAAGAAATTCATCGAGGAACGCGAGGTCACCGTGCTGCTCGTGTTCGAGGACACCCCGAGCCTGCAGTTCGGTTCCGGCGAACAGACCAAGCGCGAGGCCCTGCTCGAGC
The DNA here is from genome assembly GCA_964475035.1 of uncultured Opitutaceae bacterium. Lineage (GTDB taxonomy): Bacteria > Verrucomicrobiota > Verrucomicrobiia > Opitutales > Opitutaceae > Didemnitutus. The sequence continues at coordinate 4,246 of CAYYVB010000112.1, forward strand.
TCGCCGGGCTCGTCATGCTCCTCGGCGCCGTGAACCGCGACCGCGTCGGCTTCCTCCACGCTTCGCCCGAGGGCTACATGCTCAAGGAACCGGTCCGCGGCCGTGGCCAGATCCTCCACCTCGCCGCGCAGCTGCTCGGCCGTCCGGTGCCGGCGTTGGAAAGCGGAATGCGGAACGCGGAAGGCGGAAGGCCGGAAAATGTCTTGTCCGGCTCTGGCGTTCAGCATTCCGCGTTCAGCATTCCGCCTGATGTGATTCCCTGGCGTCTCCTCGCCCACGCGGCGCCGCGGCATTCGATCCTGATCTGGCTCGGCGATTTTCCGCCGCGCGTCGCGCCCGAGGGCTGGACCGTGCTTTCGCGGCGTTACCAGACGATGGGCTTCCGCGTCGACGACCCGTGGGACCGCGCCTTGCCCGATGACGGCATCCTCACCGCCTACGACCCCGTCTCCGGCCGCCTCGTGAACATGAACGTCGGTTCCGCCGCCGAACGCGCCGCCCACGCGGCGTGGACGCAGGAGCGCGACACGGCGTTCCGCGACCTCTTCCCGAATCCGCTCACGCGCCTCATCGTCCGCACCGACGAGGACCGCCTCGAAACCCTCGTGCGCTTCTTCCACGCCCGCATGGCCGCGGGAGCGCGGCGCTGAAGCGCCGCGCAAATCACAAAAGTCCAAATGTCCAAACGCCAAAACACGCTCGCGCTCCCGGCTCTCCGCTCGCCCGCCGGCTTTGGCGTTTGGGATTTGGCGTTTGGAGTTTCATTTCAGTGACCCTCACCAGCTACACCTTCGCCGACCCCTGGTGGCTGCTCGCGCTGCTCGTGCTGCCGCTGGCGTTGTGGGCGCGCGGACGGCGCGGGGCGCCGGTGCTGGTCGTGCCCTACGCCGCCGCGTGGCACCGGCCGTCGTTCCTGCCGACGTCGCGCTGGCCGGCGGCCTGCGCCCTCGCCGGGCTCGTGCTGCTCATCGTCGCCCTCGCGCGCCCGCAGATCGTCGAGGACCGCCGCGAGGTGAAACAGCAGGGCTACGACCTCATGCTCTCGATCGACCTCTCCGGCTCGATGCTGGCCGAGGACTACGAGCGCAACGGCGAGCGCATCAACCGCCTCCAGGCCATCAAGCCCGTCATCCAGGCCTTCATCACCCAACGCAACAGCGACCGCATCGGCATGGTCGTGTTTTCCGGCCGCGCCTACACGCTCGCGCCGCTGACCTTCGACCACGACTGGCTCGGCCGGCAGGTCGAGCGCCTCAAGCTTGGCATGATCGAGGACGGCACCGCCATCGGCGACGGCCTAGGCGTGGCGCTCACGCGCCTCGAGCAGGCCGGACGCGAGGAGGGCAACCAGCGCAAGGGCGCGTTCGTCGTGCTCCTGACCGACGGCGCGAACAACCGCGGCCTCCTCTCGCCCGAGCAGGCGACCGAGATCGCGCGCACGCGCGGCATCCCCGTCTACACCATCGGCGCCGGCCGCGACGGCCTCGTGCCGATGCCGGTGTTCGACGACAACGGCCGCCGCATCGGCACGCGCCGCACGATCTCCGACCTCGATGAAGGCCAGCTCCGTGCGATGGCCGACGCGACCGGCGGGCAGTTCTTCCGCGCCTTCGACTCCGACACAATTGAGCGCGCCTTCGCCGCGATCGACCAGGCGCAGAAGATCGAGTTCACGGCCAAATCCTACCTCGTCACCACGGAGCTCTTCGCGTGGTTCGCCTCGCCCGGCGCCGCGTTGCTCTTCCTCGGCGCGCTGATCGCGCTGCCCCCGCGCTGGCCGTTCGGTCGCCGGAAGGAGGCCCGCGCATGAACTTCCACTCCCCGCACCTCCTCTGGCTCCTCGTGCCGCTCGTGCTCCTGTTCTCGTGGGACCTTGTGCGTCGCGCCGCCGGCGGCGTGTCGCGCTGGCCGAAGATCGCGCGCGCGTGGGCCGGCGCTTTCGATGTCTCGCTCGGTTCGCGCCACAGCACGGCCGAGACGCGACCGCGCATCTGGCTGTGGTTCGGGCTCGCGCTCTGCGTCATCGCCCTCGCGCGCCCGCAATGGGGCGTCGTCGAGGAAAAGGTGTTCGACCAGTCGCGCGAGGTCCTGATCGCCGTCGACCTCTCGCGCTCGATGCTCGCGCAGGACGTGAAGCCGTCGCGCCTCGAGCGCTCGAAGCTCCTCATCACGTCCTTGCTCGACGGCCTCAAGGGCGAGCGCGTCGGCCTCGTGCTCTTCGCCGGCACGGCGTTTTTGCAGAGCCCGTTGAGCGCCGACTACGAGATCCTGCGCGAGTTCCTGCCCGCGCTGAACCCGGGCTACCTCCCCGAGGGCGGCTCGAACTACAAGGCGATGCTCGAGACCTCCATCCAGGCTTTCGGCACCTCGACCGCCGACCGCTACCTCATCATCCTCAGCGACGGCGAGAGCACCGAGGAGGGTTGGAAGGAGCTCGGCGAGGCGCTCAAGAACAAGGGCATCCGCGTCATCGGTCTCGGCCTCGGCACGCCGCAAGGCGAGTTCATCCCCGACGGCGCGGGTGGTTTCGTGAAGGACGAGCGCGGCGCCGTCGTCCTCTCGCGCTTGGAGAGCGGCACCTTGCAACACCTCGCGCAGACCACCGGCGGCGCCTACACCGACGCCAGCAGCTGGGTCGATCTCCCGGGCCTGCTCCGCACGACGGTCGAGGCCGGACGCAAGGGCGAGTTCTCCGAACGCAACACCGCGCGCCTCATCGAGCGCTTCCAGTGGTTCCTCGCGCCGGGCCTGTTGCTGCTGCTCCTCAGTTTCTGGGCCGAGTTCCCCGTGCGCCCGCGCGAACGGGCCTTGCCGCTGGGCGCTGCGCGCCAGAGCGGAAGGCGGAAGGCGGAAAGCGGAAGGCGCCAAACCTCGACCACTGTCGCCGCGTTCGCCGTGCTTTTCTGGCTTTCCGCGTTCAGCCTTCAGCCTTCAGCCTCCGCTGCCGAAGGCACCGACGACACGCTGGCGAAACCGCTCACGACGACCGTCGCGCGTCTCGCCGAGAAGGACGGCGTGACTGCGAAGGACTACGCCGAGCTCGCGCAGACGACGATCACGTTCGGCCAGCGCCTCAAGACCGGCCAGCAGCCCGCGCCCGAAGGCGTCGTGCGCGACGGCCTCGCGGCGGTTGACCGCGGCGAAAAGCTCGATGCGAAGGCCGCCGACTGGCCGCGCCTGCGCCAGGAACTCGAGGCCCTCTTGGAGAAACCCGAGCCTCCCAAGCAGGACGAGCAACAGCAACAGGACCAGGAAAAGAACGATCAGCAGCAAAAGCAGGATCAGCAGAACCAGCAGAATCAGGATCAACAACAGCAGCAGCAGGACCAACAGCAGTCCGAGCAGCAGCAACAGCAACAACAAGAGCAAAACGAGCAGCAGGAAGCCTTCGGCGACATGAAGGAGCAGGAGGACCAGCAGCAAAGCGAGGAGCAGCAGCAGGAACCTCCGCCGCAGCCGCAGACCCAGAAAGTCGGCGGCCAGAAAGAGAAGAAGGAGGAGCAGGTCGACCCAACGCTCGCGGTGCCGCTCCAGAAGCTCGAACAGGTCCGCAACCAGGATTCCCCCGCCAAGCTCCAGCAGCTCATGCAAGGACAGCCCCAGAAGCAGTCCAAGAAAGGCAAGGATTGGTGATTTTCATGCGTCAGCCGAAAACCGTTTTCCTCCTCTGCTTCGCCGCCCTCGTGCTCGCGCTCACCGCGGCCACGACCCTGCGCGCACAGACCGTCCGCTGGGAGCCCGGCGCGGGCCAGCTCGGCTTCAACCAGGTCAGCGAACTCGCCCTCGTGTTCGAGGACTGCGAGCCCTCCGGCCCCGTGCAGCTGCCCGACGTGCCCGGCCTCGTCTTCGGTCGCCCGTCGCAGAGCACGCAGACCTCGATGGTGAACTTCAACGTCACCCGCCGCTTCTCTTTCGTCTATCCGGTCCGCCCCACGCAGCGCGCCGACGTGACGATCCCTGCCTTCGAGGTCGAGACAGACAAGGGCCGCAAGCGCGTCGCGGCCGCGTCGTATTCCGTCGGCGACGCCACCGTCGGCAGCAGCGGCCTCGCGCTCAAGGACATCTCCGAGGCGCGGATCGCGTTGCCGAAAACTTCCTTCTGGGCCGGCGAAGTCATCCCGCTCAACTACAGCGTCAGCGTCATCCGCCGCTACTTCCATTCCCTCGCCTCGCCGGTCATCGAGTGGAATCCCTCGCCCCTTGTCATCGAGGAGTGGTCGCGCCCCGAGCCGTCCGAGACGATGGTGCGCGGTGAGCGCCGCCTCGTCGCCACGCAGACCACGCGAGGCTACGTCAAGCAGCCCGGCCGCTACACCCTCGCGCCCGCCAGCCACGTCCTGAACCTCACCGTCGGCACGACGGGCTTCGGCCTCTTCTCCACGCCTGCCGTCGAGCAACGCGTGGTGCAGACCGATCCGATCGAGCTGACCATCCGCCCGCTGCCCGCCGCGCCCGCGGATTTCTCCGGCGCTGTCGGCCAGCTCGCGCTCGTCTCGCGCGTGGTCCCGACCAGCCCGGCCGTCGGCGAGCCCGTCACCTGGACGCTCGAGCTGACCGGCACCGGCAACTGGCCCGACCTCCCCGGCCTGCCCGAGCGCGAGGTCTCGAGCGACTTCTCCGTCGTGCAACCGAAGTCCAAGCGCACGATGAAGGACAATTCCCTCTTCGAGGGCACGCTGACCGAGGACGTCGTCCTCGTCCCGACCAAGCCCG
>CAYYVB010000113.1:0-8923 GCA_964475035.1 uncultured Opitutaceae bacterium
CAACTGCCCTACGCCGACGCCATCCGCCGCGTGAACAGCGCAAGCTACGTCACGGCCGCATTCCTCAGCGGCGAGTTCGAGCGGTTGCACCATGCGGTCGCGGATTTCATGCACGAGCCTTATCGCCTGCCGCTCATCCCCGGCGCGCGTGACACTATTGCGGCGGGCGTGCAGGCCGGCGCGTTGACCGGCTGGCTGAGCGGAAGCGGTTCGAGTGTGTTGTGCGTCGCGCGTCCGGCGCAGGCGGCGCGGGTCGGGCGAGCGATGGCGTCGGCATTCCGGTCGGTCGGCGTCGGCAGCCGCGTGTATCGCCTTTGGGCCGATAATGACGGCCTGCGCGTCGTCGCGCGGCAGGCTTGAGGCGGAGCCTGCGCGTCAGACGGGGAAAGGTGGCCGCGAACCGGTCCAGTGGCGCGAGATTTCCTCGGCGAGGGCGGTCCACTTGAAGGGCTTGCGCACGATCGCCTTCAGGGCGGGCAGGCGCTGCGCGCGTTCGGAATCGAGCTCGATCTCATGCGCCGTGATCATCACGGCCGGCAGGTTGGGCTGGAGTTTCGCCACCTCGCCGAGGAACTCCAAACCGTCGAGCCCGGGCATATGGAAATCCGTCACGATCAGGCCGACATCGAGCGTCGGCAGCGCCTTCAGGGCGTCTGCCGGACGAGAGAAGCTGCGGACGGGACAGGCCAGGTGTTCGCCGAGGAGTTGTTCCAACAGGTCGATGTAGGCGACCTCGTCGTCCACCAGCATGACGCAGCGCGTGCCTGATTCGGACACGACGGTGGCGGGGGCAGGCGCGGTTCCTAGATGGGGCGAAGGGGTATGCGACATGGGGATGAAGGTTGCGGTCGGCCCGTGACCGGAACAGCATTTGGATGGAACAAGCGTCACGGACTGGCCAGCCTAAATCCGATTCCGTCCATGCTCCACGTTGTCCTGTTCCAACCTCAGATCGCCCCCAACACCGGCAACATCGGCCGCATGTGCGCCGTGACGAAATGCCGCCTCCATCTCATCCATCCGCTCGGCTTTGAGATCACGGACAAACACTTGAAGCGCGCGGGGATGGATTACTGGTATTCGCTCGATGTGCACGAGCACGCCGACTGGGCGGCCTTCACTGCCAGTCCGCACGCGCCGCAGCGGCTGTGGCTCTTCACGACCCATTCCAAGCAGACGTTCTGGGAAGTGAAATTCGCCTCCGGCGACGGTTTGGTCTTCGGCAACGAGGAAGCGGGGGCGCCGGAGTGGCTGCACGCTGAATTCGGTGACGAGCGCAGGCTCAAGATCCCGCATGCCAATGGCACGCTGCGCTCGCTCAATCTCTCCACCGCCGCCGGCATCGCCACCTACGAGGCGTTGCGGCAGGTCGGGATGCCCCAGTAGGTCCGGTCTCGGGATGGTCCGACCCCGGCCAATTCAAAGTGGCGTCAGAATTCCCCGAGCCGCGCGCACGCCGCCGTGTGCCCGCCCTCCGTCTCCCGCAAATCAGGCACGGCCGAGCGGCATTTCTCCGTTGCGTGCGGACAACGCGGATGAAACGCGCACCCGCTGGGTGGGTGAAGCGGCGAGGGCGGATCGCCGGCTAGCACGATCCTCTCGCGCCCGTCGTCGTTGACCAGCGGGATCGCCGAGATCAACGCGCGCGTGTAAGGATGCCGCGGACGCTCGATCACTTCGACGGCCGGTCCGCATTCGACGATCTTCCCGAGATACATCACCGCCACGCGGTCGGAGATGTGCTTCACGACCGAGAGGTCGTGCGCAATGAAGAGCAGCGCCAACCCCATGTCGCGCACGAGCGCGGCGAGGAGGTTGAGGATCTGCGCTTGGATCGACACGTCGAGCGCCGACACCGGTTCGTCTGCGATGATGAGCTGAGGCTCGAGCGCGAGCGCGCGGGCGATGGCGATGCGCTGCCGCTGGCCGCCGGAGAATTCGTGCGGGTATTTGTGCAGGAAGCGCGGCGAGAGGCCGACGCGCTCCATCAGCAAGGCGACGCGCGCGGGAATCTCTTCGGCCGGACAAACCCCATGCACCTGCAAAGGCTCCGCAAGCGTCTGGAACACGGTCAGACGCGGATTCAGCGACGCAAAAGGGTCCTGAAAAACCATCTGCATCGACCGGCGGAGTGCGCGCACCTCGGCTGCGTTTGCAGTCGCGAGGTTGCGTCCTCCCAGCAACACCGTGCCGCCGGTCGTGGGGGCGAGCTGCATGATGGTGCGGGCGAGGGTGGATTTGCCGCATCCGGATTCGCCGACAAGCCCCAGCACCTCGCCGCGCTGCAACGTGAGCGACACACCGTCGACTGCGCGCACGGTGCCGGTTTGTTGGCGGCGCAGGAAACCCGACTCGAAGGCGAAGTGAGTCCGCACATCGCGCAATTCAAGCAGCGGTTCAGGCAGCTCAGGCATGGAAAAGCTCCTTCCGTTGCGCCCTTACGCAGGCGCTCGCATGGCCGGATGCGATCTCCGCGAGAGGCATCTCGCCACGGCGACAATTTTCCGAGACGAACTCGCACCGCGGAGCGAAGGCACAGCCTTGGACCGGTTTCGACAGGTCCGGCGGCAGGCCGGGGATGCTGTAGAGCGCGGCACCCTTCGGTTGCAGGCCGGGGATGGAACGTTGCAGGGCCTGAGTGTATGGATGACGCGGCGTCTTGAAGAGCGCCCGCGTCGGCGCGCTCTCGACCATCCGGCCGGCATACATCACCTGCACGCGGTCGCAGAGTTCCGAGACGACGGCGAGGTCGTGCGTGATGAAGATCACCGCCATGCCCGTCTCGCGCTGGAGCCGCCGCAACAGGTCGAGGATCTGCGCCTGCACCGTCACGTCGAGTGCGGTGGTCGGCTCGTCCGCGATGAGCAGCTCCGGCTGCGTGATCAGCGCCATCGCGATCATCACGCGCTGCCGCATGCCGCCGGAGAATTCATGCGGATACTGGTGCAGCCGTCGCGCAGCGTCATTGATGCCGACGGCCTCGAGCATCTTCAGGCCCCGGGCGAGCGCGTCTGTGCGGCTGATCTTTTCGTGGATGAGCAACGGCTCGATGAGTTGCTCCGAGATGCGCAGATAGGGATTCAGCGACGTCATCGGATCCTGGAAAATCATCGCGATGCGCTTGCCGCGGATCGCGCGCGCCTCGGCAGGCGAGCAGTTGAGCAGGTCCGTGCCGTCGAACAGCGCGCGCCCGCTCTCGATGCGTCCCGGCGGCTGCGGAATGAGGCCCATGACCGAATAGCAGGTCACCGATTTGCCCGAGCCTGATTCGCCGACAATGCCGAGTGTCTCTCCGCGTTCGATGGCGAAGCTCACGCCGTCCACCGCGCGCGTGACGCCACGGCGCGTATGGAAGGAGGTGCGGAGGTCTTCGACTTGGAGAAGCGGCACGGGAAATCAGGATGCGCGCGGTGCGGCGCGGAGCAAATCGGCAAACAGCGCCTCGTAGCGCCCGACCATGCGGTCGACCGAGAAGAGTTGCGGCACTTCCGTCTGGCCGCGGGCGGCGACGGCCTCGACTTCCGGGCCGCCGGCGAGGACGGTGCGCAAGGTGTCGGCCAGCGCGGCATCGTCGTGGACCGGGAAGAGCCAGCCGGTGCGGCCGGGGCTGATGATGTCGGGCACGCCCGGCGCATCGCTGCCGATGGCGGCGCAGCCGGCGCTCATGTAATCGATAAGCACAAGCGGCAGGCCCTCGTAATGTGTCGAGAGCACCGCGGCGCGGCAGCGGTGATAGAGCTCCGCGGCGTTGGTCACGCGCCCGGGAAAATCGACGCGGTCCGCGATCCCGAGCGAGCGCGCGAGTTTTTCGCAGGCGGTGCGGTGCGATTTCTTGCCGTCGCCGCCGAGGATGAGCCGTCCGGTCCAACCTGTGTCGGCGAGGCGCTTGGCCGCGCGGATGAGCGTCGGTTGGTCCTTCTGCCGCGCGAAACGCGCGACCATCACGATGTCCTGCCCGCGCGAGGCGAACGGCGGCGCGCCGACGGCGTAGCGGGACGGATCGGAGCCGTTGTGGATGATCTCCACACGCGGGCCGAGCAGGCGCCGGGCGCGCAGGTGATCGACGACGCCTTGGGAAACGCCGACCGTCACGCTGGTGCGCGCCGCGAGCGGGCGCGCCTCCCAGAGCCGCCACGGCGCGTAGCGTTCGCAGTTCTGCTCCACGTGGATCACGACCGGCACGTTCTCGGCGAACGCGGCTTGCCGGCCCCAGATGTGTTCGCTGAAACCGTGCGCGACGAAGACCTGCGGGCGGAACTCGCGGATGAGTCCGCGGAGCTGGCGGCGCGTCATCCACTTCGGCCAGTCGGCCACCCAATGCGTGCGCAACCCGGTGGCGTCGATCTGGGCCTGCATGGACTGCGGCAGCTGCACCTTCTTGCGGCGCACGACGAGCATCGGCTCGCAGTTGCCGCTGCGCAGGTGGCCGCAGGCGACGTCGAGCGCGACCTTGGTGGCGCCGGAGCCGCCGCCGGTGACGAAGTGGATGACGCGCGGGCGTTCGCTCATGGGCGGGGCAGGTGGCGGTCGACTGCTTCTTTCACCTCGTCGAGTGTGAGGCGCAGCAGCGGGCGTTCGCCGCTCAGGTCCGCCGGACGCACGATGGTGTGCGCGGTGTCCCACGGATGCCAACGCGCCGGGTCCAGCGGACCGAACAGCGCCACGACGGGCACATGGAACGACGCCGCGATGTGCAGCAGGCCTGTGTCGATGCCGAGCGCGAGGTCCATGCGGCGGAGGAGCGAGTTCACGTCGCGGATCGGCAGCGCCTTGCTCCAATCGTGGCACTGCGCGCGTGCCGGCTCCGGCATCTGCGCGAGGATCTCGTCGTAGTAACCCTTGTTGCCGGGCGAATCGCAGAAGTGGATCTCGCTGTTCCGTTCGGCGACCAACCAGGCGAGCACGGCGGCGAAGCCCTCGGTCGACCAGTCCTTCAGCGGGAAAACCGATTTCGCGCAGACGAAGATGCGGCGGCGACCAGGCGCGGAAAGTTGCGCGTCGATGCGCGCGTCGACCGCGGGGTCGGACCAGTTCTCGTTGTGCGTGTCGACGACCGGGATGCCGTCGGTGCGGAGCACATCGAGGAAGCATTCGACCTCGTGCTTGTCGGGGTAGGGTGTGCTGCGCTGGAGCAGGAACCCGCGGCCCTGCGTGGCGAAGCCGACGCGATGCGGGATGCCGGCGAGCAGCGGCAGCACGGCGCTCGAAAACGAACGGCGTAGGATGTAGACGCGGTCATAGCGCCGCGCGCGCAACATCCGCGCGCAGGCCCAGAGCGAGGTTGGGTGCGGTGCGGGGCGCTTCTTTGACTTCGGCGCGAAATAGAGCAGCTCGTTCTTGTAAGGACAGTGCGCGAGCGTGTCCCCGGAGATCGGTTCGGCGAGCACGTCGATCTGCGCGTTCGGGAAGGCGCGGCGCAGGTTGCGCAGCGTCGGGATGGCCAGGACGGTGTCGCCGATGAAACGGTAGCGGATGACCAGCACGCGCAGCGGGCGCGGGTCAGGGTAGGCGGCGTTGGTGGGCGCGGCGCTCATCAGCCGGCGCGTCCGATGCGGGCGAACGCCTCCTGCGCGTCGCGGCTGACGCCGCCGGCCGGACGCCACGCGAGCAGGTCGACATCGCCGAGCGAGGCCCAGCCCTCGGCGCGCGCGATGGCAACGGCGGCGGTCTCGACGATGGTGAAACCCGCCGCGCGCAAGGTCGAGCAACACGAGTCGTGCAGCTCCGCCGTGTGCGTCGAAAGCACGATGGTCAGCGCGCGGTCGCTCGCGAGCAGGTTGGCCGCGCCGCGCAGCAGGTCGACTTCCGCGCCCTCGACGTCGATCTTGAGGAAATCCGGCGCCGGCAGCTCACCCGAGGCGATCAGGCCGTCGACGTGGCGCACGGGCACCTTCCAGCCGCTGCCGCCGAGGTGCGAGGCGATGGAACTGGCGCGCTGGCTCTCGTCCCAGCCGAACGACATTTCGCCTTCCGTCCCGCTCATGGCGTAGGGCAGGACGTTGGCGTTGGCGGCGCGGTTCCAGCGCAGGTGCAACTCGAGCAACTGGCGGTTGCGCGGATTCGGCTCGAAGGCGAACACCTTGCCCGTGTCACCCGCGGCGGCGGCTTCGAGCAGCGCCGTGTAGCCGCAATGCGCGCCGATGTCCCAGACGACCGCGCCGCGGCGCACGAGCTGCGGCAGGCACGCGGCCTTGCCGGGGACGAAGCGGTCGCGAAAATAATTCTTCCCGGTCGTGACGCTCCACCAGCGGCCGCGGTTCGGTCCGCGGCGGATCGGGAGGCGGACGTGGAGGAAGAGGGATTTGAGGAAGCGCTTCATGCGGGAGAGCGGGAGGGCGGAAGAGTGGGGAAAATCAGCGCGCGTAAACGTCCGGATAACCTTCTCCGCGCGCCTTGAAGCGCTTGTGCACCCAGAAATACTGGTCGGCGGCCTCGCGCGCGTAGTGCTCGATGAGCCGGTTGACGCGCACGGCGTCGGCCGCCGCGTCCGCGCTCGGGAAATTCTCGAGGGCTGGGAGCACTTGCAGCCGGAAGCTGCCGTCGGGACCGCGCCGGGCGAAGAACGGAACGACGGAGCACCCGGTCATCTCGGCGATCTTGCTTGTGGCGGTGTTGGTGATGCAAGGCACTCCAAAGAACGGCAGGATCTCGGACGACTTCGTGCGCTTGCCCTGGTCCGGCGCATACCAGATGGCGTGGCCGGCGCGGAGCGCGCGGACGAGGCCGCGCAGGTCGTCGAAGTGCACGCCGACCGACATGTGCCGCGCGCGCTGCAGGCCCATGAGGTGCGCGACGACGGGATTGTTGGGTTCGCGGTAGAGTCCGCCCATCGGGTGGTTCTCCGTCATCATGCGGCCTCCGATCTCCAGCGTCGTGAAGTGCGCGGTGAGCAGCAGGGCACCGCGGCCGCGGGCGAGGGCGGCGGTCAGGTTTTCCAACCCTTCGAGGCGATACGGCGGCAGGTCCGTGGCGGGCGACCACCAGCCGGCGAGGGTCTCGAAGAGCCCGAGCACGAGCGAACGGTAGTGGGCGAGGGCGAGCGCGCGGCGCTCGGCGGCGGATTTTTCCGGGAAGCACAGCGCGAGGTTCACCTCGACGACGCGCCGGCGGATGCGGACGAAATGGTAGATGAACCAGCCGAGCCCGCGCGCGAGCCGGTGTTTCTCGGGCCAGCTCAGTTCGTGCAACACCCGGAATACGCCGAGCCCGATCCACATCGGCCAGTGGCGCGGATGCCAGAGTCGTGCGTGCTCGCCGGTCCCGCTCATGCGCCGCTGGGCTTGGCCGCGTGGCGGTAGAGCTGCGGGTTAAGCGCCGGGTCGTTATACATCTTGAACTGGTAATAGACGGAGAACGTCCGGCGCCGCGCGGCGACGTCGGCGAGGAAATCGCCGAGCGCGGCGATGAGGTCCGCGCGCTGCTGGCGGATGCGCGCGAGCTTCTCGGCGCATTTCTCGCGGTGCGCGGGCGTGGCGTCGGCGCGGACGGTCTCCTCGTGCATGTGGTATTCCTTCAGCGCGAGGATGGAGAGGCGGTCGACGATCATGCCCGGCGTCTCGGAATTGCGCGGGCAGCCGTCTGCGGCGGGCGCGAGCGCGGCGACGAAGGCTTTGTCCATCTCCTCGATGAAGTTGTTGCGTTCCTGGTTGAAGCGGTCGATGGCGCGCTTGGCGCGATAGACGGCCTCGAAGCCGAGGTCGTCGCGGCGGGCGATGTCCTCCTCATGCCAGAGGGAGAAATTGCGGAGGTGGCTCTCCGCGACAAGGCGCGCGAACCCCTCGCCGGAGGCGGCGGGCGAAGTCGTGTGCCAAGCGGCGGTCAGCTCGGTTTGCTGGGCGGCGATGTCGGGGGCGCGGAACATGGCGGCGATGGTCGCGGAGTGTGGGTGCAAGGTCCGCGCCATGGCAAGAATCGCTTGGCCGCCGCACGTGCATTTCGCTCTGTCCAAGCGCGCGGGCAGCCGCTAACACCGCCGGCATGGTCAACGTCATCTGCATGAAGTGGGGCACGAAATACGGCCCGGAATACGTCAACCGGCTGCGCTCGATGTTGACGCGTCATCTCCGGCGCCCGCACCGCTTCATCTGCTTCACCGAAGACGGTTCGGGCATCGTGCCCGGTGTGGAAATCCTGCCGCTGCCGCCGATGGACCTGCCGCCGGGCAAGGAGCGCGGGTGGCGCAAGCTGTCGACCTTCCAGTCGCCGCTCTACGACCTGACCGGACCGACGCTTTTCATCGACCTCGACGTCGTCATCACGGGATCGATGGACGAGTTCTTCGACCTGCCGGGCGAATTCCACATCATCCACGACTGGGCCAAACCCTGGCGCATCACGGGCAATTCCTCCGTCTATCGCTTCGAGGCGAACAAGCATCCGGAGATCCTTGCTGACTTCCTCGCCAACATCGACCGCGTGAAGGCCGAGGTGCGCAACGAGCAGGAATACCTCACGCGCGAGATGAACCGTAAGGGCCTGCTCAACTACTGGCCGAAGGAATGGTGCGTGAGCTTCAAATACGGCTGCCTGCCGAAGTTTCCGCTCAACCTGTTCAAGACGCCCGTCCTGCCCGCCGGCGCGCGCATCGTGATCTTCCATGGCACGCCGAATCCGCCCGACGCCATCCACGGTCACCGCAAGGGCCTCCTGCGCCGCGCGCTCCCGACGCCGTGGGTCGCGGAACACTGGCGCTGAAGTCCTGACTTAAAGCGCCGGCGCAGGCTCCGCCCGCGCGCGCCGCGGCACGCGCGGCTTGCCAACGGCACGGACGCGCCAAACACTTTTCCGCGATGCGGCAATTGCTCGTCATTCAACCTTCCGCGCTCGGCGACATCGTGCACGCGTTGCAGACCGTCTCCGCGCTCAAGGCCCGGCAGCCCGACTGGCGGGTGTCTTGGATCGTGCGCGACATCTTTGCGCCGCT
>CAYYVB010000114.1:0-8893 GCA_964475035.1 uncultured Opitutaceae bacterium
ACTTCGAGCAGTTCGGCGCCGTCACCGACATCTACGTCGCGATGGACAAGTTCACCGGCCGCCCGCGCGGTTTCGCCTTCGTCACGATGGGCACCGCCGATGAGGCCAAGGTCGCCATCGAGAAGACCAACGGCGTCCAACTCGACGGCCGTCCCCTCCAAGTCAATGAAGCCCGTCCGAAGGAAGACCGTCCGGCTGGCGGCGGCTTCGGCGGCGGCGAGCGTCGCGGCTTCGGCGGCGGCGGCGGCCGTGGCGGTTTCGGCGGCGGCCGTGGTGGCCGTGGCGGCGATCGCGGTGGCTTCGGTGGCGGTCGCGACCGTTACTAAGTCGTCTTCCGCCTTCGGCGGATGATCGTTTGCCTCGCGCAAACCGACTGAATCTTTTCCGGGGCGGAGCCCAAGCGGCTCCGCCCCTTTTTATTTTCCCGGGCGAATCATTAATCCGCTAGTCCGCTAGTTGTCGCCGTTCTGTTCCATCCGCGCTCCGCGATTCCTCCGGAATCCCGCTGCGCCCCGCGCGTCGTGCCGCACCTTTGCCGGCCCCGCGTTTCCATTAGTGTCGATTAGTGCTCATTAGTGGTTCGTCAGTTCCTCGTTCATGGCTTTCAAAGCTCTCCAACTCTCCGAGTCCGTCCTCCGCGGCGTCCAAGCCGCCGGTTACACCGACCCGACTCCCATCCAGCTCCGCGCCATCCCCGTCGTCCTCGGCGGCGGCGACCTCATCGGCTCCGCGCAGACCGGCACCGGCAAGACCGCGGCCTTCGCGCTCCCGATCCTCTCCAAGCTCGGCGCCCACGCCGCCAAGCCGCGCGTGCTCGTCCTCGAGCCCACGCGCGAACTCGCCGCGCAGGTCGAGACCGCGTTCCGTGATTTCGCGCGCTTCACCGACCTTCGCACCGTCGCCGTCTTCGGCGGCGTCGGCTACGGCCACCAGCGCGGCGAGCTCCGCCGCGGCGTCGACGTCATCTGCGCCACGCCCGGCCGCCTGATGGACTTCGTCCAGGACGGCTCGATCAATCTCCGCGACATCCAGATCCTCGTCCTCGACGAGGTCGACCGGATGCTCGACATGGGCTTCCTGCCCGTCGTTAAGGACATCATCGCGCGCTGCCCGCGCGAGCGCCAGACACTGTTCTTCTCCGCCACCGTGCCGCCCGAGATCCAGCAGGTCGCGCAATTCGCCCTCCGCAACCCGACGCGCGTCGAGGTCGGCGTCAACCGCTCGGTCAACCAGTCCGTCTCGCACGCGCTCTACCCGGTCGCGTTCACGCAGAAATTCGACCTCCTCCTCGCGCTCCTGGAGAAGACCGATTTCGACAGCGTGCTCGTCTTCTCGCGCACCAAGCACGGCGCCGACAAGATCGCCCGCAAGCTCAAGGCCGCCAACCACTCCGTCGCCGTCCTGCACGCCAACCGCTCGCAGAACCAGCGCATCGAGGCTCTCGCCGGCTTCAAGTCCGGCAAATACGAGGTGATGGTTGCCACCGACATCGCCGCCCGCGGCATCGACGTCGCCGGCGTCACGCACGTCATCAATTACGACGTCCCGGAAAATCCCGAGGACTACGTCCACCGCATCGGCCGCACCGGCCGCGCGCAGGCCGTCGGCGACGCGTTCACGCTCGTCACGCCGGAGAACGCCGACGACATCCGCGACATTCAGCGCTTCATCGGCCAGAAGATCCCCGAGCTCCGCCTCGAGGGCTTCGACTACCTGCCCTTCGGCGTCGCCCAACCCAAGCAACCCCGCGGCCAACGCGGGGGTGGTGGTGGCGGCGGCGGACATCGCGGCGGCGGTGGCAACCGCGGCTTCCGCGGCGGTCACGGCGGGGGCGGACACCCCAACCGCGACGCCAACGGCGGCAAAGTCGGCTACAGCTTCCGCGGCCGCCGCTGAGCGACCGCGGCGCCACGCGCCTTGAGGGCCTAGCTCCGCGAGGCCGCACCAAACTCCGGCGTGGCGTGGCTTGACCTCCGCCCGCGCGGACCGCGTGCTCGACGGTGCGTTCCACCATGCCCGCGCCCACCGTCGCTGCCGTTAAAAAACACCTCGCCCGCCTCGCCGCGTGCGACGCTTGCCCGCGCATGCACCGGCCGGTTGTGGTCGGTCGTCCCGTCGTCTCGCGCGTGCTGCTCGTCGGCCAGGCGCCGGGCGACAAGGAACCGAAGCTCGGCCGCCCCTTCGCGTGGACCGCCGGCAAGACGCTCTTTAAGTGGTTCCACTCGGCGCTCGGCTGGACCGAGGACGAGACGCGCGACCGCATCTACTTCGCCGCCGTCTGCCGTTGCTTCCCCGGCAAGAAAACCACCGGCGGCGACCGCGTGCCGGACGACGACGAGATCGCCGCCTGCTCGCGCTGGCTCGCGGCCGAGCTCGACCTGCTCCAGCCCGACCTCCTACTCCCCGTCGGCAAGCTCGCCATCACGCAGTTCCTGCCGCCCGCGCCGCTGAACGACCTCATCGGGAAAAAATTCCGCCTCGAGCACCGCGGCCGCGCGTTCGATTGCATCCCGCTCCCGCATCCGAGCGGCGCCTCGCCGTGGCATCGCATGGAACCGGGCCAGACGCTCCTGCGCCGGGCGCTTGCGCAGATCGCGCGTCATCCGGCCGTCGGCGCAGCCTGAGCCACGAATTTTCGTTGCCCCGTGCGCCGGGCGCCGCTGCGTTGGCTCGTCCATGAAATTTTTCCGCCGGCTCGCCGCCGTGCTGCTGCTCCCTGTTCTCCTCGCTCCCGTCGCCGCGCCGGCGCTGGAGAAAATCTCCCGCAACCCCTACGTCGGCGCCATCGTCACCGACGCCGACACGGGCGCGGTGCTCTTCGCCGACGGCGCCGATACGACCGCGTATCCGGCCAGCGTGACGAAGCTCATGACCTTCGCCGTCGTCATGGACCGCGTGCTCGCCGGCCAGCTCACGCTCGACACGCCGATCACCGTCTCCGCCGAGGCGGCGAAGACCGGCGGCTCGCAGGTCTATCTCAAGCAGGGCGAGGTCTTCACCGTCGACGACCTGCTCGTCGCGCTCATCGTCTCCTCGGCCAACGACGCCGCCGTCGCGCTCGCGCTGCACGTCGGCGGTTCGCGCGAGGGTTTCGTGGCGCTGATGAACGAGAAGGCCCGCGCCCTCGGCATGAACGCCACGCGCTTCACCTCGCCGCACGGCCTGCCGCCCTCGCGCGGCAACGAGCCCGATGTCTCCACCGCGCGCGACCTCGCCACGCTCTCGCGCCATCTCATCCAGCACGAACGCATCCTCGCCTACAGCGCGATCAAGGTCCGCATGCTGCGCGCGAATTCCGCCAATCCCTTCGAGATGCGCAGCCACAACCACCTGCTCGGCAAGTTCGCCGGCTGCGACGGCCTCAAGACCGGTTATTTCTCCGCCGCCGG
Source organism: uncultured Opitutaceae bacterium (assembly GCA_964475035.1). GTDB lineage: Bacteria > Verrucomicrobiota > Verrucomicrobiia > Opitutales > Opitutaceae > Didemnitutus. The sequence continues at coordinate 3,390 of CAYYVB010000114.1, forward strand.
CTTCTCGCTCGCCGCCACCGCGGAGCGCAACGGCCGCCGCCTCATCTGCGTCGTCCTTGGCAGCGACGCGTCGAAGCTGCGCGACTTCCAAGTCATGCAACTCCTCGAGCGCGGCTTCGCCACCGCCGCTCCTCTCCCCAGCGTGAGCACGACGGCCGCCACCGCCGTCACGCCGCCGGTGTCTGCCCCGGCGCCAGCTCCGGTGCCAGCGCGCGCCGGCGCGGCCGAGATCCTGCCCATGGTCAAGACCGCTCCGGCGCCGGCCAAGGATGCAGCCTCGACCTCGAACGACCTGAGCGTCACTTTCCGCGTCATTCCCCCGTCCACTCCGCCCCAGAAAAAATGAGTCCGGCCACCCGTCGCTTCGCCTTCCTGTTCGTCGTCCTCCTCGCCGCCGCCGCCGCGTTGCCGGCTCAAGCCCAGCGCGAGCGCCTGCCGCCCGAGGACCTCGAAATCGTCGAGCAGCGCTGGCCCGGGGCGCAGAAGACCTCCACCGGGCTCCGCTACATCGTCCTCCGCGAAGGCGACAAATCCGCGGGCACGCCGCAACCCGGCCAACGCGTTTCCGTGCTCTACAAGGGCATGCTGCTCGACGGCACCGTCTTCGACCAAGCGTCCGATCCGGAAAAGTCCTTCCGCCCGCGCGTCGCGCGCAACGAACTCATCGCCGGCTGGGACCAGGCGCTCGTCCGCATGCACAAGGGCGCGAAGTGGCTTCTGATCGTTCCCTTCGAGCTCGGCTACGGTTCGCGCGGCAACCCGCCGAAGATCCCCCGCCGCGCCACGCTCGTGTTCGAGATGGAGCTGCTCGACTTCGGTCCGCACATCCCCGCGCAGTGAGGATAGGCCGGCTGAAGCCGGCCCTGCTCGCTTACCCGAAGATCCGCTTCCGCTGCGCCCAGAAACTGTCGGCCGTGTAGAGTGCGAGGCCGCACCAGATCAGCGCATACGCCGCGAAGCGCGCGGCGTCGAACGGCTCGCGATACACGAAGTAGCCGATTAAGAACTGCACGCTCGGCGCGATGTATTGCAGCAGGCCGATCGTGGTCAGCCGGACGCGTTGCGCGCCGTAGGAAAACAGCAGCAGCGGGATCGCCGTGATCACGCCGACACTGAGCACGAGCAGATGCGTGCGCAGGTCCGCGTGGCCGAGCACGCCGCCGCCCTGAGCGTTCCACCACAGCAGCGTGCCGGCCGCGAAGGGCAGGAGCAGGATCGTCTCCACCGTGAGTCCGGCGACGGAGCCGAGCGGAGATTTCTTCTTCAGGATCGCGTAGCACGACCACGACGACGCGAGCGTCAGCGCGATCCACGGCACGTGGCCGACGCCGATCAGCAGGAGCGCGACGCCGAGCGCGGCGAAGGCGATCGCCGTCCATTGCAGCCGCCGCAGCCGCTCGTGCAGGAACACGAACCCGAGCGCGACGTTGCCCAGCGGCGTGAGAAAATAACCGAGACTGCACTCGATGATGTGCCCGTTGTTCACGCCCCAGACATAGACGAGCCAGTTGACGGACAGCAGCAGGCTGGCGAGCGCATTGCGGCCGAGGCTGCGCCAGCTCGCGAACGCCGGGCGCAGCGAGGCGAACTCGCGCTTCACCGCGAGCACGCCGAGCAGGAGCGCGAGCGACCACACGATGCGGTGCATGATCAGCTCCGTCGCCGGCACGTGCTGCATCTGCTTCCAGTAGAGCGGCACGACGCCCCAGAGCAAAAAGCCGCCGCCCGCGGCGAGCACACCGTGGAAACTGGCGCGGGACTGGGCGTCGGACGACAAGGAGGGCGACACTGCCGCGCCGCGCACCGGGCGTCAATCGGCCGGGTGACTGTGACGCAGAAGACCGGTCACCGCTGTCGGGACGGCGCGCTCCACCCTCCGATTCGCGCGCTATGCGGTTTTCAGCGCCGACGTGTAGTGCGCCAGTTCGCGGGCGAGTTCCTGCGTGCGGCGGGCGATGTCGGCGTTGGCGATCGTTTCGCCGCAGAAATCCGTTTCGGTGGCGTAGACGAAGCGCGGCACGATCGTGCAGCAGAAGTCGAGCATGAGGCTGTTGGCCAGCGCCATGATGCTCATGTAGCTCGCGCCGCCGCCCGCGCTGCACGCGAAGCCGACGACTTTGTTCTCCCAGGCCTTGCCGGTGAGTTCGATGAGGTTCTTCACCGCGGCGTTGGCGTCGTAGTTGTAGATCGGCGTCGCGACGAGGATGCCGTCCGCCGCGGCGAGCAGGGCGCGGGCCTTCGCGGTGTGCTCGTGCTTGTAGGCGCCGGCACCATCGCAGAGCGGGAGCGCGAGGTCGCGCAGGTCGGCGAAGACCGGCGTGTGGCCGGCGGCGGTCAGCGCGCGCTCGGCCTCGCGGGCGAGCAGGCGGCTGTAGCTCTCGGGATTGAGGCTGGCGGAGACGACGAGAAGATTCATGCGGGCGAAAACGGAACCACGACCCGGCGCGGGTCAACTATTTCGCCGGCGCGGCCGGCGCGGCGGTCGATTGGTAGGACGCGAGTTGCCAGCGGCCGTCCTTCACGACGTAGAGGGCGGTGATGACGAGCGTGAGCTTGGGCGTGCGGCCGTCGGGCAGGGCGACCTCGATCTGCGTCGTGCCGGTCAGCACGGCGGACTCGCTGCCATAAAGGCGCACTACCGGCGTGGCGGCATAGCGGATCGCGGTGTATTTCATCGCGCCGGTGCGCAGGGCTTCGAGGAACTGCGCCTTGGTGTGCGTCAGCCCGTTCGAGTGCACGTAAAGGCAATCGGCCGTGAGCATGTCGTCGAGCGCGGCGACGTCGGGCGCGAGCATGGCGTAGACGCGGGTCTCGTCGGCGCGGAGCACGGCGGCCTTGAGCGCGTCGGCGAGCGTGGCGCGCTGCGCGGCGGCGAAGGGCAGCGCGGCGGCGAGGCCGAGAAAGAGAAACAGGAACGCGCGGCGCGGGCTCATTCGCGGTGCACGGGATGCGGGCGGCCGTTTTCGTCGATGGCGACGTAGGTGAAGACGCCTTCGGTGACCTTGAGCAGCGTGCCGTCCTTGCCGCGCTGCACCCAAGCCTCGATGTCGATGCGCATGGAGGTGCGGCCGACTTTGAGCAGGCGCGCGTGGCAATTCACGATGTCGCCGACATAGACCGGATTGAGAAAAACCATGCCGTCGACCGCGACCGTCGTCACGCGGCTGCGCGAAAGGTTTTTCGCGATGATGGCCGCGCCGAGGTCCATCTGCGACATGAGCCAGCCGCCGAAGATGTCGCCGTTGGCGTTGGTGTCGGCGGGCATCGCGATCGTGCGGATCACGAGCTCGCCGGTCGGTTCGGCGGGAGCGGTGGAGGGCGGGGAAGCGTCGGACACGGCGCCGGCAGGGAAGCACGGCGCGTGCGGCCTCGCAAGCTTCAGTCCTTGCGCGACAACAGCCAGAAGGCGTGGATCACGCCGCCGACACCGAGCAGAAGGACCCACAACACGAGGTTGATGATGAGTTCCTTCCCGGCGCCCTTGCGCAGGAAGACTGCGACCGGCGGCAGGAAGATGCAGAGGATGATTTCGAGGATCGTCATGGGGTAGGTGGGTGCGCAGGCACACTGTCCGCGCGCCACCGGGTCGGCAAGCGTGCTGTCAGCGGCGGCGATCGTAGCGGCGCAGCTTGGCGGTCATTTCCGAGCTGACGAACACGGTGCGTCCGTCCGCGGCGAAGCACACGGCCTCGGCCTGCAGGAAACGATGCGGCGGCAGCCGGCGCGGTGGGCGCGCGAGCGCCTGCGCCCAGGTCTCGTCCGCGGCGCGCGGGAACAGCAGCACGTCGCCGTAGGTGACGATGATCGCGGCGGAGCCGTCGGGGGCGAAATCCATCCCGCACGGACTCCCGCGATAGAGGCCGGTGGGGATCTTCAAGGTCCGTTGCGCGGCGTTGGGCTGCGGGAGGTGCGGCACTTCGCCGACGAAGCGCGCGACGACCGGCCCGTCCGCCGGCGCGAGCGGCACGCGGTAGAGGCGCGGCACGGCCTCGCGCTTCGAGAGCAGGTAGATCGCGCCCTCGCGGCCGTCCACGGCGAGGGCCTCGCAGTCGCGCGGGCCGTCCTCGTAGATGACTTCGAGCGAATAATCCGGCGCGACCGCGAGTTCGCCCGCGGGGTTGAGCGCCGCGGGGTCCGGCTCGAGGAGGAAATGCAGCCGGATGTGCGGACGCGCGCCGGCGTTGTCGCCGACGTCGCCGACGCAGAGCCACGCGCGACCATCCTGCACGAAGCTCGCGAGATCCTCCCAATCGCGGTTGGTCACCCCGGTCAGCCGCACGGCGCCGCGCGCTTGGCCGGAGTGATCGAGCGCGTAGATCACCGGCTCACCGCCGCTGTCGGAATGCGTCCAGAGCAGCGCCGGCGCGCGGAACGACGCGGCGAGCCCGCTCGACTCGCGGTTCGCGGGCTCGGCCATCAGGCCCGCGTCGAAAGGGCCGCGGTAGCCCGCCGGTTCGAGGCGCGGACCGGGCGACGCGCAACCCGCGAGCGCGAGGAGCAGCGCGCCGGCGAGAGCCGACTTTGCCATTGTTTTCAGAGGGGAACCCCCGGATAGTCCGCGCATCATGGCTGTCTCAGGCAATGCCGCGTTCCGGCGTTTGTTCAATGAAATCGGCACGGTCGACCAAGTGGGCATCGAGGAGCGCGTGGCCAAGTTCACCACGCGGAGCATCAAGAAGGTCGCGAAGGTCCGCGGACTCAAGCTCGCGGTCTCGATGGTCGACCTGACCACGCTCGAGGGCAAGGACACGCCCGGCAAGGTCGCGTCGCTCTGCCAGAAGGCTCTCAGTCCGCACGACGGGCTCGATTGCCCGCAGGTCGCCGCCGTCTGCGTCTATCCCGCGATGGTGAAGCACGCCCGCCGCGCGCTGGGCGAGGACACCGCCGTGCGCATCGCGTCGGTCGCCACGGCGTTCCCGTCCGGCCAGGCGCCGCTCAAGACGCGCCTCGCCGAGGTGAAGGCCGCGGTCGCCGACGGCGCCGACGAGATCGATATGGTGATCAACCGCGGCGCGTTCCTCGCGGGGGAATTCGACCTCGTGCAGGACGAGATCGCCGCCGTCGTGCAGGCCTGCGGCGACGCCACGCTCAAGGTCATCCTCGAGGTCAGCGAGCTCGAGACCTACGACAACATCCGCGCCGCGTCCTTCCTCGCCATGCGCGTGCTTCGGCCGGGCGACTTCATCAAGACCAGCACGGGCAAGACCTCGCTCAACGCCACGCTCGGCAACAACCAGGTGATGATCGAAGCCATCCGCGACTTCTACCTCGATACGGGTGTGCCCATCGCCATGAAGCCCGCCGGTGGCATCCGCACGGCGAAGCAGGCGCTGCAGTTCCTCATCGCGGTGAAGGAGACGCTCGGCGATGCGTGGCTCAACAACACCCGCTACCGCTTCGGCGCCTCCTCGCTCCTCAACGACCTCCTCCGCCAGCTCGAGAAGGAAAAGACCGGCGCCTACCAAGCGCCTTACTACTTCAGCGAAGCCGCCGAGTCCTACTGA
>CAYYVB010000115.1:0-8865 GCA_964475035.1 uncultured Opitutaceae bacterium
CTGTCACGCCGTCCCCGCAGCGTAGAACTACGCCCTGGGGATTTTTTCTCGCCCCGCCTCTCTATCGCAGGCGTAGAACTACTCCCTTGGCCGACCTTGCCTGACATCGCCGCCTTGAACTCACTGTTATCGCTGACCCTTCCGACCCCACCATGAACCAAAGCACCCGTCACCTCGCGCGCCTGCTGGCCGCCGTCCTCGTCCCGGGCCTGATCGCCCTTACCGGTCTCGCCCAGTCCGCTCCCGCTCCCGCTTCTGCGCCCGCCTCGAACGCGGATGAGGAAGTGGTGAAACTGGACGCGTTCACTGTCACCGGTTCGAACATCCGCCGCGCCGAGAGCGAGCGCACGCTCCCGGTCACCGTCGTCACCGCCAACGACATCGACATCCGCGACGCTTCGCAACCGGCCGATCTGCTCATGGCGCTGCCGCAAGTCACTGGCCTGCCCGGCAACGAGACTGCCACGCTCGGCGCGACGGCGCGCGGCGACAATTCGTCCGTTTCCCTCCGCGGTCTGCCCTCCTCCAACACGCTCATCCTCCTCAACGGCCGCCGCCTGGTCCCTCACGGCATCAGCCAGAGCGAGGCCGGCGTGCCCACGCTTTCCACCAACGTCAACCAGTTGCCCAACCGTGGCATCGAGCGCATCGAAGTCCTTCGCGACGGCGCCTCGTCCATCTACGGCACCGACGCCGTCACGGGAGTCATCAACTACATCACGAAGCGCGACTTCGTGGGCACAGAACTGACCGTGCGCTATGGCCAGACCGAGATCGGTGACGGTCGCGAGATGCGCGCCACGCTCACGCACGGCGACACGTTCGCGGACGGCAAGGGCCGCGTGCAATTCATGTTCGATGCCTTCGACCGCGAGGCGATCTACGCCCGCAACCGCGACTTCATGGCCGAAGCCGACATGAGCTACCGCGCCCCCGCGCCGTGGAACGTCTCGACGAACACCACGTTCAATGCGCGTTCAGCCACCAGCGAATACGGCCTCTACCAGCTCGGCCAATTCAACAGCAGCACCGGTGTCTTCACCACCGGCCGTCCCGCCGGCGTGCCCAGCTCACTCTCCTCCAGTTCGGGTCTGACCTACCTCGTGCCGACTGCGACCGGCGTCGGTTTCGCCACCTCCGCCCCCGCACGCAGTGGCATCACCAACACCTATTACTGGAACAACAACGACTACCGCGTCCTCCAGCCCGATTCACGTCGCTACAACAGCTTCCTCAACACGGAGTTCGACCTCAACGAAAACATCACGCTCTTCGCTGACCTGAACTACTACCGCGCGAAGTCCGTCACCTACCGCGAACCGGACGGCATCACTTTCACCACCGACGGCGCCATCGTCGTTCCGGTCGACAATCCCTGGAATCCCTTCGGCTCTCGCTTCTGGCACCCCACCGGCGCCGCCAACTCCGACGGCACCCCGCGCCTGACCGGCACGCCCGGCGCCATCCGCATCTCCAACAAGCGCCTCACCGACCTCGACGACCGCACCGCCACGATCACGAACGACATCTATCGCGCCGTCGTCGGCGCCCGCGGCAAGATCTTCGACACCTGGACCTGGGAATCCGCCGCGCTGAAGTCCGAAGGTAAAGTCGTCGACAACGAGGCCAACACCACCCGCAAGAGCCTCCTCCAACAGGCCATCAACCAGACCGACCCGGCGCGCGCCTTCAATCCCTTCACCCGCACCTTCGCCGTGCAGGGCGGCACGCTCGTCGTCACCGGCGACTATGATAATCCGGACAGCGTCACGGACACCTTCCGCTCGAACTTCATCCGTGAAGGCCGCACCGGTCTGAGCAGCCTCGACTTCCGTGCCTCCGGCGACGTCATGCAGCTCTGGGGTGGCAACACCCTCGGCGCCGCCTTTGGTGGCGAATACCGCTACGAAACCTACAGCGATTATCGTCCTCCGTTCGCCGGTCTTAATCCGCCCGGCTCCGGCCTCGACCCCGACTCAAACGACTTCCTCGGCTTCTCGCCGAACTCGAACACCTACGGCAACCGCCATGTCGCCGCGGCGTATCTCGAGACCGTCATCCCGCTCGTCGGCCGCGAATGGAAGCTCCCGCTCGTGCAATCCCTCGAGCTGAATGCCTCCGCCCGTTTCGAGAGCTACACCGACTTCGGCGAGACCACCAAGCCCAAGCTCGGCCTCACCTGGCGCCCCTTCAACTGGATGCTCGTCCGCGCCTCCTACAACGAGGGCTTCCACGCCCCCAACCTCGCTCAGCTCTTCACCGGCACGCTCATCCGCACCGCCACCGGCGTCTCCGATAATTACCGCAGCGCCGTCACCGCCCTCACCACCGACGGCCCGTCGAACCGCCGCAGCATCGCCTCCGGCAATCCCGACCTCCAGCCCGAGGAGTCGAAGGGCAAGTCCGCCGGCATCGTCATCGACGTGCCGATGGTCAAGGGCCTCTCCTTCGGCGTTGATTATTGGGAAATCCGCCAGACCGATATTATCGCCAGCTCTGGCTCCGCCGCGCAAAACTCCGCCCGCGACAATGAGGTTTTGCAGGCCGCCACTGCCGCCGCCCTCGCTGCCGGTCAGAACATCGCCAACATCGACCTCGGCTCCGGCACGGGCAATTACCTCGGCGATCCGTCCGTCGTCCGCCTCCCGGTCACGCAGGCCGACCGCGATTTCTTCGCCACCTACAACTCGACGCGCCCCGCCAGTCAGCAGCGCGCCGTCGTCGGTGCGATTGATTACATCCGCATCTCCTACTTCAACCGCGCGGAGCAGTTCGTGAACGGCTTCGACCTCGACGCCACCTACCGCCTGCCGCGCAACGCGCTCGGCAACTTCACGGTCAGCACGACCTGGACCTACCTGAACGACTTCCACTCCTACGACGCCCCCGGTGCACTCCGCACCGAACTGCGCGGCACGAACAGCGCCGCCGTCGGCGGCGCCTCGCCGAAGTGGCGCGGCAACGTCGCCCTCAACTGGCGCAAGAAGCAGTGGAGCGCGGGCGTTTCCGCCTACTACCTCGGCGAATACACCGACGCGGGCGCGACGACCAACGTCGCCACATACGACTCGCTCGGCCAGCCGTCCTACATCCAGCCGGTCTTCACCAACGGCGCGTTCTCCTACCGCTATCTGGTGGAGGACTCCGTGAGCGTGAACGCCAATGTCGTCTATCGCATCAAATCGGAGAACAACTGGCTCGACGGCACCTCGATCCGCCTCGGCGTCGTCAACGCGTTCGACAAGATCCCGCCTCTCTCCTCCGACTCCCGCGGCTATGATCCGTCGCTCTACAATCAGATGGCGCGCGGCCGTTCCTGGTCCGTGCAGGTCACCAAGCGATTCTGATCCGCCGGGTCGACCCCGCGTCGAACCCTCACTTTCGTCCGTCTAGTTCAGTAACAGACAGGTCAACGCCCCGGTCGCATGCCGCACGCATCGCGGCCGGGGCGTTTCATTTCCGCCGCCGCGCGCGGCCCGTCCATGTCCTCCCTCTCCGCCTCCGTCCCCGACACGCGGCGCAGCGCCCGTCTGCTCGCAATTTGTCTCGGCACGATCCTGATTTGCGCCTTCCTCGCTTCGCTCGTGCAGCGAGCCGGTGGTCGCGTGCAACTCACGTCCATCGTGCTCCCGGCTCAAAACGGCCAGTGGATCTCCGCCGACCTCTTCCGGCCGCGCAGCGCCACGGCGGAAACGCCCGCACCTGCCATCGTCGTCGTGCCGGGTTTCCAGCGTTCGAAGGAATCGCTCTCCAATCTCTCGATCGAACTCGCGCGCCGCGGCTTTGTCGTCATCGCGCTTGATCCGTATGCGCAGGGCAACTCCAGTTCTTCGCTCAGCTCACGCTCCGCGACGACGGAAGGCTACGGATTGTTCGCCGTCGTCGACTACCTCGCCGACACGGGAAACCTCAACTACATCGACCGCGCACGGCTCGGCGCCACGGGCCACTCCGCGGGCGGCAACGCCGCTATCCTAGCCGCCGCCTATTTCGGCCGCGAAGCGGTCCGCACGGAGCGCCCGAGCAAATTGCATTCCGTCTTTGTCTCGGGATACCTGCTGTCGTTCACGGACAGGATCCTGCGCCATGTCCGCTCCAACGTCGGCACAAGCTACGCCTTGCACGACGAGGGGGCCTACCGCAACGAGCTCAAACACGGCGACCTCCGCGTCGCGCCCGAGGCGTTGCGCTTCGTCAACCTCGCCGACCCCTCCGCGCCACCCGTGACCGAGATCGAACTCGGCCGATACTACGGCGACGTCGCCGCCCGCACGCTCCGTATCCTCCACAACGAGCCGCTCATCCACCCTTTCCAGCCTTACAGCGTCGCCGAGACCGCGAGCCAACTCAGCTACTTCGAGCATGTCTTCGGCTGGAACTCCGGCCTCCAGCCGGACGACCAGATCTGGTTCTGGAAGGAACTGCTCACGCTGCTCTGCCTGCTCGCCGCCTTCGTCGCCCTCGTGCCGACCGCACGGTTGCTGGTCGCCCACGTCGATTGGTTTCGACCGGTCGCGCAGCCTGCGACGACTCCCGCCACTTCGCATCAGCATCCGGCGGTCTTCTGGGGCCTGCTCGTCACCGGCGCCGCCATCGCCTGCGTAAGCTACATCCCGATGACCGAACTCTCCCAGCGCCTCTTCGTTGAGGCCTCGGCGCGGGAGCAGACTTGGTTCTTCCCGCAGCGGATGAACAACGCCGTGATGCTCTGGGCGCTGTTCAACGGTCTCGCGGGCTTCGCGCTGTTCCTGCTCGGACGAAAATTGCGCCGCACCGAAAGCGGTGGCGGTGACGGCCACGACCTCGGGCGCATCGTGCGCGCCAGTCCGTCGGTGCTCGGACGCACGGCGGTGCTGGCTTTCACGCTGTTCGCCGGGTTTTTCGGCCTGCTGTTCACCGTTTATTCCTTCCTGCACGTCGACTACCGCTTCCTCTGGATCGGCGTGCGCTCGTTCGAGCCGGAGCTCTTCGGCCTGCTGGTCGTGTATGCACCCGCTTTCCTGCCCTTCTTCCTTGTCAACTCGCTCCGCGTGAACGGCGCCCTCTGCATCGCCAGCCGGCCGGAGTGGCTGAACCTGTTGCTCGCCGGGTTGGCCAACTCGCTCGGCTTGCTGCTCATCGTCGCGATCCAATACGTGACTTTCGCCGCCACGGGCACGGTTTACTGGACCGATGGCTGGCTCTACATCAACCTCCTCTTCGCCGTCGTTCCGATCATGTTCGTGCTGCCGTATTTCAACCGGCATTTCTACCTCGTCACCGGCCGCATCTATCTCGGTCCGCTCACCATGGTGCTGATCTTCATCACGATCATGATCTCGAACACGGTCTGCTACCTGCCGTTCTGATCCCGCTGCTTTACCTTCCCTCCTCCGCCGTGCACGCCTCGCTTAAATTTGCCGTCTTTCTCCTCGTCACCGTCGCGCACGTCCTGGCGGCGCCAACACCGGTCACGGTCACGCCGGTCAACGCGCCGCACGGGATGGTCGTGGCAGGACACCCCGAAGCCGCCGCGCTCGGACGCGACGTGCTCGCCGCCGGGGGCAACGCGATGGACGCGGCCGTCGCCGTCTCCCTCGCATTGGGCGTCGCGGAACCTTACGGCTCCGGCCTCGGCGGCAAGTTGATGCTCATCTACCACGACGCCGCGACCGGCACGACCCACGCGGTCAATGGCATGGACGCCGCGAGCCACTCGCTCGATCCCGCACTCTACCTCCGTCTGCCGAACGAGGCGCGCCGCACCGGCTGGACCTCCGTCGCCGTGCCCGGCCTGCCCGCCGCCCTCCATGCCGCCCACGCCCGCTGGGGTGCGCGCCCCTGGGCAGAGAATGTCACCCCGGTCATCACGCTGGCCGAACAGGGCTTCACGGTGCTCGAGAAAACCCGCGATCTCTTCACCGAACGCCTCGACAAACTCCGCGCCGATCCCGAGCTCGCCAACCTCTATCTCCGCAACGGCGCCGTGCCCGCCGTCGGCACGCGCCTGCCGAATCCCTCCTTGGCGCGCACGCTCGCTGTGTTCGGCGCGCAGGGTGTCGACGGCTTTTATCGCGGTCCGGTCGCGATGGAGATCGTCGCCGCCGCCCAGCGCGCGGGCGTGAGCCTGACCGCGGAGGATTTCGCGCGCTACGACGCGCACTTCACTTCCCCGCTTCGCATCGACTTCGCGGGTCACGCTCTGCTCAGTGCACCGCCGCCGACTTCCGGATCCGCGCTGGCCTTCACTTTGCTTAAATTGCTCGAGGAGGAACCGCTGGCCACGCCGCTCCGCTCGGCGGAGAACATCGACCGCATCGGCCGCGCGTGGCGTGTCGTCTATCCCGACGTGCAGCGCGACATCGCCGACACGCCTATCGCGCGCGCGCAGGCCGAGGCGATGTTCGAGCCAACCGCCCTCGCCCGCTACCGCGAGCGCATCGCGGTGCCGGCGGCGATCGGCGCGTCCGAGGCGAACGACGCCACGACACACTTCGTCATCGTCGACCGCCACGGCAACGTAGTCTCCGCCACGCAATCGCTGAGCCTCCACTTCGGCGCGGGGGTCGTCGCTGCCGGCGTGATCATGAACGACTCGCTCAGCAACTTCGCCTTCGAGGATCCGGCGGCCGCCAACGCCGCTGCGCCGGGCAAGCGTCCGCGCAGCACCATCACACCGGTCATCGCCCTGCGCGACGGCCGGCCCGTGCTGGCGATCGGCATCCCGGGCGCCGGGCGCATCCCGACCGCCATGCTGCAGGTCCTGCTCGATCACCTTCGCCTCGGACGTCCGCTGGAGGAAGCCATCGGCGACACGCGACTGCATTGGCAACGTCCCTTCGGACGCGACGCGGTGGAATCGATCGAGGTGGAGAATTCGCTCTCCGCCGATGTCGTCGCCGGACTTCGCGCGCGAGGGTGGAAGGTGGATTTGATCGAGACGCCCGGCACCGGCCTGCATTTCGGCGGCGTCAACGCCATCCGCCTCGCCGACGATGGCACACGCACCGGCTACGCCGACCCGCGCCGCACCAACGCGGCCGCGGGACACTGATCTGCACGGGCAAAGCAAAACCGCCGGGCCTTGCGGCACCGGCGGTGAAAAGCGGAACAGGACTAGGCTCAGAACTGGCGGCGGACGCTCAGGCTGAGCGAGAACTGGCTCTCATCGTCGCCCGTCGTGTAGTCGACGGTGCCGTCGAAGCGCCAGTGCTCGGCGAGTTTGCCGTTGATGCCGGCGGCGAGATAGAAGACGCCGTCGGACGCGGAGGGCGCGAAGCCCGCGCCGAGGCCGGCACCGTTGCTCGCAGTGCTGGAGATGGAGAACCCATCATCCGACGTGCGCTGCAGCCAAGCGATGGTCGCGGAGGGAATCCAATCGCCGCTCTTGCCGGCGAAGGTCGCGCCGATGACGAAGCGATCGTCACGGAGCTTGAAATCGCGGAGGATGCGGCGGTCGGGCGCGGTGCCTTGCTCGGCGAAACCGTCGTTGTCGGCGGTGGCGAAGTTCATGCCGAGGAAGGGCTCGAAGGCCACGGTCTCGCTCAGCTGGGTCGGGTAAGCGAAGCGGATGCCGAACGAGGTGTCCTGGCTGTCGAATTCGGCGCGCGAGGTGCCGGCATCGGAACGGCGGACACCCTCATTGCTCGTTGAACCGGCGGTGGCATGGAGGTTGATGTCGATCTTGCCCGCCTTGAAACCGGCCCAGACGACGCCTTTGAACGAGTCGCCATCGACGGAGCCGCGCAGGGGCTGCGGCGCCGGGGAATTGAGTTCGACGTAATCGCTGGAGGGCGTCTCGGCGACTAGGCCAACGCCGAAGTTCCAGGTGCCGCCGTTCCAGTTGTAGCCGACCATGAAGCTCTGGGCATCGGTGCTGCGCTCCATGCTGTCGACGGAAGCGTCGACATCACGGTTGGTGTAGGTGCCGGTGACGAAGAGGTTGCTGGTGGCTCCGGCGGTGGGATTGCGGAGGATGTAGCTGCGCGAGAGCGCGAGACGCGTGTCGACGCCCGCGGCGTAGCCGTTGAGCGAGTCGAAGTTAGAGACCTGGGCGGAAACGCCCGCGGCCGAGAGAACGAGGAGCAAAAGGCCGAGCGCGGCCTTCGACTGGGGGAGGTTCATGGGGGGAGGTTTGGACAGGGGTGGGCCCGAAGTCAACCGGGGCGCGGCCAAACGCACCCGTGGACGGCGATCAGCGCGTGACCTTGAGGCGGAAGAACAAGCGGGTGGCGCTACTGCGGGGATAAGTCGCCTGCCAGGTCTCCATGTCGTCAGCGGAACCGGTCATCGTGGGAGTCACGACGATTGTGGTCCAATCGACGAGGTCGGGCGACGCTTGCACCGCGTAGGTAAGATCGGTCGTCGCGGACGGACGGACATAGGTAAACACCCAATTCGTCTCGGTCGCGGTAGTCTGCGGTGCGCTGGCGCCGACCGGTTCGACCGGGTCGAGTCCGAGCGCATAACGCAGGAGATTGGAGAATCCGTCGGCGCCCAGCACAGCGTTGGGGCCGCTGATACCGAGGTCGGCGAGTTCTTCGGTCGTGAAATGCTCGACGCGCCAAGCGTCGAAATTGCCACTGACGGTGAAGGAACGGCTGACGGCGGTGGCGGCGTTGTAGTTGTCGTTGCCCGCTTGGTTGGCGGCGACAACGACCGTGCCCGCGCCGGTGAGCGTGAGGGAATTGCCGCTGACCGTGGCCGGGCCGCTCGTGACACTGAAAGCAATGCCGAGACCGGATGTCGTGCTGGCCGAGAGAGTGATCGGAGTGGTGCTGAACGCCTGGTCCGCCGGACCGCCAAAGGTGATCGTCTGGTTGGCCTTGGCGATGACGAGCGTGCCGGAATCGGAACCGCTGTAGGTGCTGTCATTGACCGTGGCGA
>CAYYVB010000116.1:0-1193 GCA_964475035.1 uncultured Opitutaceae bacterium
GGACGAATACGAGCGCGCCAAGGCCGCCTACCTCGAGAAATGGATGAAGCAGCTGCCGTGAACGCGGGCGGCTCCGCCGCCGCGCCAGCTCCGGCCGGCGGCCCGTCCGCCGGCGCGGCGCGCCTGCCGTTGCGGCTCGCGCTCTTCGGCGTGCTCGCGGTGGCGGCGGTGTATTTCGGCTTCGTCTTCACTGATGTCTCCACCGCGCGCGATCTCGTGCAGCGCGCCGGCTACTACACCATCGCCTTCACCTTCGCCTGGGCGGTCGTCGCCGTCGTCCGCGTCGCACCGTCTTGGTGGCGCGAGGGCCCGGACTTTTCGCGGCGTGAACTTCTCGGCGTCGGCGCGACGATCCTCGCCCTCACGCTGCTCGCGGTGCTCACCGTGCCGTTCTCCTACAAGGTGCTCTACGACGAGTTCGTCCTCCAGAACACCGCGCTAAACCTGCACCAGCTCCGCGAGGTCGGCACCACCGTGCGCGGTTACGAGATCGAGGGCGCGTTCACGGCGCTCGGCTCCTACCTGGACAAGCGGCCCTTCTTCTTCGCCTTCCTCGTTTCGCTCCTGCACGACCTCACTGGCTACCGCGAGGCGAACGCCTTCGCGCTCAACACCGCGCTCCTGCCCGTCGTGCTGGCGCTTGCCTATGCGCTCGCGCGGCGGTTGATGGACGCACGTGCCGCGTGGGCTGCCGTCGTGGCCTTCGGGGCGTTCTCGTTGCTGGCGCACAACGCCGTCGGCGCCGGCATGGAGATGCTCAACCTCGCGATGCTCCTCGGCGTCGTGTTGCTCGCGGTCCACTACCTCGCCGCGCCCGACGGCACCCGCCTCGCCGCGCTGGTGCTCGCCGCCGTGCTGCTGGCGCAGACGCGCTACGAATCGAGCCTCTACATCGCGCCCACCGCGCTCGTCATCCTTGAGGGCTGGCGCCGCGCCGGCCGCATCATGCTCCCGTCCGCCGCGCTGCTCGCGCCGGTGCTGTTGGTTCCCTACGCGTGGCACAACACCTACCTGTCCGGCACGCCGCTGCTCTGGGAATTGCGCGAGGGTGCGGAGAGCCGCTTCGGCGGCGAGTTTCTCGCCGGCAACCTCGAGCGCGCCGCGGCGTTCTTCTTCGATTTCTCCGGGCGAATCATGAACTCGTGGTGGCTCGGCGTTGCGGGCCTCCCGGCCTTCGCCTGGCTCGTCTGGCG
>CAYYVB010000116.1:1203-8845 GCA_964475035.1 uncultured Opitutaceae bacterium
TCTGGCGCGCGCTGCGCGGCGTTCGCGGCTGGCGCGCGGCGTCGGCGGCGGAGTTGACCGCGCTGATCTTCGCCGGTGCGGTGACGGCCAACCTTGGGTTGCTGATGTTCTATTATTGGGGCGCGCTCGACGACCCGATCGTCTCGCGCCTGAGCCTGCCGTTCTGCGGCGTGCTCGCGCTCAGCCTCGGTTGGGTCGCGACGCAGGTGCCGGCGCGCGGGCGTGAGACCGCCGCGCTCGTCGTCGCCGGCGGCGCGCTGCTCTCGTATCACACCAGCGGCCTGCGTTCGAACGCGCACCACTGGGAACAGAACCTCCTCATGCGTGAGATCGCGTGGGAAGCGGACATGATCGCGGCGCTGCCGCCCGCGAACCGCCTGCTCATCAGCAACAAATCCCCGCTCTTCTGGATCGGTCGCGAACTGCCCGCGATTTCCACCGGCCGCGCCCGCTGGCGCGCCGAGGGCATCAAATTCCACCTCGATCACCACACGTTCCAGGAAGTGCTCGTGCTCCAGACGCTGCGCCCCGTCGGTGACGAGGGCGGATTCCAGATCGACCCCGCCGACCGGTTGCCCGACCACTACGTGCTCGAGCCGGTGACGGAACGGCGCTTCGGCGTGCGCCTCGCGCGCATCAGCCGCGTGCGGGAGATTCGGTTGGACGCCGCGGTGGCCAGCACCCTGAATCCCCCGACGCCATGAGCGCCCCGCTCACCGATCTCCGGACCCATTTCGACTGGGTCGCCGACCACGATGCCGCTGCTCGCCGCATGCAGCGCGGGTTCCATGCGCAGCTCCACGCGCATTTCCGTCATCAAATCCCCGCCGGGGAAAGCGTGCTCGAACTCGGCTGCGGTGCCGGCGATCTGCTGGCCGCCATCCGGCCGGTGCGCGGACTCGGCCTCGATTTCAGCCCGCGCATGATTGCGAAGGCGCAGCAACGTCACGCCGCCGTGCCCGGGCTCGAATTCCGCGTCGCCGACGTGGCCGAGACGCGCTTTGAGGAGAAGTTCGACCACCTCGTTCTCGATTACCTCACCGGCTACCTGCCGGACATCCAACAGGTGCTCGAGCGGCTGCACGACGCCGCGCATCCGCGCACGCGCTTGCATCTCACATCGCTCAACACGCTCTGGCGCGGTCCGCTGCAGTGGGCCACCCGGCTCGGCGCCGTGATGCCGCAGCCGCCGAGCGCCTGGCTCTCGCACCACGACCTCATCAATCTCCTCGAACTCGCCGGTTGGGAAGTCGTCCGTTTCGAACGTCAGCAGCTCCTGCCGGTTAACCTGCCGCTCCTCTCCGGGTTGTTCAACCGCCTCGCCGTGCGCGTGCCGCTCGTGCGCCATCTCGGCATCACGGTCGCCCTCACCGCGCGCCCGCGCCGGCGGCCGGAACTCACCGCGCCGATCTCCTGTTCCGTCATAGTCCCCGCGCGCAACGAGGCGGGCAACATCCACGCCGCCCTCGAGCGCATCCCCGTGCTCGGCCGCCGCACCGAAGTGATTTTCGTCGAGGGCCACAGCAAGGACGACACCTGGCCGACGATCCAGCGCGAGATGGCGGCCTACACCGGCCCGCATCTTGTCCACGCGCTCCAGCAGCCGGGCAAGGGCAAGTGGGACGCGGTGCACGCCGGCTTCGCCGTCGCGCAGGGCGAGGTGCTCGTCATCCAGGACGCCGACCTCACCGCGCCGCCGGAGGACCTGCCGAAATTCTACGCCGCCATCGCCAGCGGCGCCGCCGAGTTCGCCAACGGCAGCCGCCTCGTCTACCCGATGGAGGAGCGCGCGATGCGTTTCCTGAATTTCCTCGGCAACAAATTCTTCGCCCTCGCGCTCACCTTCGTGCTCGGCCAGTCGGTGAAGGACAGTCTCTGCGGCACGAAGATGCTCCTCCGCTCCGACTACGAGCGCGTGCTTCGTCGCATCAAGCCCTTTGGCAACTTCGACCCCTTCGGCGATTTCAACCTCCTCTTCGGCTCGGCACTGCTCAACCTCCGCATCCGCGACGTGCCGGTGCGCTACAAGGACCGCACCTACGGCGAGACGAACATCTCGCGCTTCCGCCACGGCGCGCTGCTCTTCCGCATGACATGGTTCGGCATCTGGAATCTCCGCTGCTTCCCGCTCCGCGGCGGTGAGCGCGGGGAACGGCTCTGATGCAGGCGGCGTGGCAACGCTGGCGCTGGGCGTTGCTCGCCACCGCCGTCACGCTGGGTGGCTTCGCCGCGTTGCTCCTCCAACCGGCCGCGTTCCGCCTGCTCGGCCTGCGGGAGATGAATCCAGTCTTTGCCGACCTCGTCGCCGTGCTCGCCGCCGGCGAGGCCGTGCAGCAAGGGATCGATGTCTATCGCGGCAACCCGCTCGATCCCTTCAACCGCCCGCACGTCTATGGTCCGACATGGTTGGTCACCGGCTCGCTCGGTCTGACGCGCAGCGACACCGGCTGGCTCGGGACGCTGCTGGTCCTCGGTTTCATCGGCGCCGCGGTCGCGCTCTGCGCCCCGCGCACCCCGCGCGCCGCGCTGCTCACGGTCGCCGTGCTGCTCTCGCCGCCGGTCGTGCTCGCGCTCGAGCGCGGGAACAACGACCTCGTCATCTTCCTCCTTCTCGCCGGCGCCGCGGCCCTGCTCGGCCGTTCGGGCCGGTGGTCGCTGCCGACCGCGACGGCTGCCCTCGTGGCGGCGGCGGCGTTGAAATTCTACCCGCTCGTCTGCCTGCCGGCGCTCGCCGCGCAGCGGAACGGGTTGCGGCGCGCGCTGCCGTGGATGATCGCCGGCGGGCTCGCCTTCGGCGCCGTGTGGTTCGCGCAACGCGCCGACCTCGCGCGCGTGTTCGCCCTCGCGCCGGAACCGGCGACGATCTTCGCCTACGGCCTGCGCCTCGGCGGTGTCACGTGGCAGCTGCTCGCCGGCGAGCGCTTCTGGCTCCTGCTCGGCGCCGGACCGGTGCTCGCCGCGGGTTCGTGGTGGATCCTCCGCTCCGCGCCGGCGTTGCGCGCGCTCGTGCCGCTCCACGGCGTCGCCGCCGCCGCGGCGGTCGCGGGCGTGGCGGGCTGGGTCTTCTGCTATGCGTGGACGACGAATTTTCCCTACCGCGTCCTCCTGCTGGTGCTGCTCGTGCCCGTGCTGCTGCGCCCCGAGGCCCCGCGCGCGGCCGGCCGGCTGCTCGCCGGCTTGCTCGCGCTCGGCTGGCTGATCGCCCCGCTCGATTGGTGTGCGACGGCGTTCGATGCGGATGGCACGCGCACCACGCTGCTGCACCTGCTGGCCTTTCTCACCGGGGCGCACCAAGCGCTCGCCTTCGTCCTCAGCGCGGCGGTCGCGGTCGCCCTGCTCGGCTGGGTGCGGCGCGTCTGGCCGACGTGGTCGGCGCGGGCGGCGGATTAATTTTCCACCGGCGAGAGCAGCGCGCTTCGCAGATCCTCCGCTGTCAGGCGGTGCACGAAGAAGACATTCGCCACGATCGCGTCCGGCGCTCGGCGCTCGAGCCAGCGGCAGAGCCGGCCGAAACGGAGTTGCTCCAAGCGGTGCAGTTCCGCCGCAAATCCGGCCCCATCGAGCGGCGCGCCCGCGGCGTCGCGACGCTCCGCGGGTGGCACGCGCGCCTGCTCCGCCCACCAGCGCACGAGTTGCTGGTATTCGCGCTCATAGGATTCCGACCACGGCCCGCGCACCTGCGTGTAGACGCGATGGAGCATCGTCGCGCTGATCGCGTAGAGTCCCGGTTCCAGCGCCGGCAGGATCAGCCGGTCCGGCGCGTGATCGAAATAAGCGTCACCGATCCGCGTCGCGCGGATGCCGGCGTGTCGCGGATCGTCCGAGCCGAAATAGGACAGGTAAACGCGCGCCTCGCCGGCGTGATCCCCCAGCCAGCGCTGCAACTCCGGCAGGCCCTGACCCCAGTCGAGCGAGCTGTCGACGAGGAACCGGTGCCCGCCCTGCGGCCCGCCGGCGAGCGCGTTGAAATAAGTCAGGTAATGCGGACGCACGCGCACCGTCTCGACCGCCTGCCACGCGGCGAGCGCCAGCACGAGCGCGAGGCCGAATCGGCCGCGCGCGGATGACAGCGCCGCCCCCGCGAACACGTAGAGCAGCGGATACAGCGGCAGCAGATGCCGGTGCCCGATGTTCAGGCTGCTCGCGAGCGCAACCGCGACATAGACGGCGGCAAAGACCCACAGCGGCGCGAGCCGATAGAGCACCCGTCGCACGCGCCGGTGTCGCGCCACCACGAGCGCGGCCAGCATTGCGAGCGCCAGCGCGGGCAAGGTCGTCTTCAACGCGAACGCCGCCGGAAAAAATTCCGTCCAGCCGCGCTCGCGCACTTCGCCGGCGAAATACGCCAGCCGGTGCCGCGAGAACCGATCCGTGAACGCCAGTCCGTAGAGCCACGCCTCGGGCAGCAGTTTCTTCTCGCGGGCAAACCCGACGAATTTCTGCACGACACCCGCGTGCATCTCCACCGCCTCGGGCTGCGAACCGTCCGCCATCACCGGGCCGCCCGTGCGGGGCGTCGTCAGCAACACCTCATCCCAGCTTTGAGCGAACCGCGCCTCACGACCATCCGGCGTCGCGGCGTAGCGGAAACCGTAACCGGCCCACACGCCGAGCCAGCCGAGCAAGCCCGCCGTCAGCGCCGCGCCGCCGAGCCACGCCGCGCTCCGTGCACCGCGCACGCCGCAGCGCCGTCCGCCCGCGGCGACGACGAGCCCGCCGCCGCGCGCGAGCCGCACGACGAGCAGGCCGAGCACCATCGGGGCGAGCAGCACGCCCGAGAATTTCGCCAGCGCCACGAACGCCGTCGCCGCCCCCGCCGCGAGCACGCGCCCCGGCGTCACGCGGTGCAGCAGCCGCCACCACGCGAGCAACGCCACCGCGAAGCCGAGCGCGGCGGCCGTGTCGGAAGTCACCAGCGCTCCGTGCGCGAGCAGATGCGGACAGAACGCCGCGAGCGAGAGCGAGAGCAGGCCGCCGCGTTCGCCCCAGAGCGCCGCCGACCAGCGCCAGATCACGACGAGCAAGGCGAGCGCCAGCACCGCGATCAGCGTGCGCGCCGGCCGGACGATGGCCATCGGGTCCTGACCCGGCGCGAAGAGCCAGGCGCGTGCGACGCCCCACACATCGCCGCTTTCCCACGCCGCGCCGGAGAATTCCGGCGTCGTGGCGTCCGCCCCCGCCGCCGCGAGCGCGGCCCAGCGTTGCGGCAACAGGCCGTTCTCCGCGTGCAGCCGGAAATCCCCCGTGGCGCTGTAGGCGCGCCCGGCCGCGAGGTGCGCGGGCTCGTCGAAGGTCAGCCCCACGCGCGCGGTTTCCCCCAGCGCCAGCCACGCGAACAGGCCGAGCAGCAGCGCGGCAAATATTCGGTAAAGGCGGGGCGGCATCGCTTCTCGGAGCTTGGAGCCGCGCGGCGATTCGTCAACCTGTCCGCCGGTGAACGCCTCCGAATACGACAATCTCGCCCGCGTCGAGCGCACGCACTGGTATTACGCCGGCAAGCGCGAGATCGTGCGCGGCTGGATCCAGCGCACGCGTCCGCCCGCGCCGACGGACACGCTCCTCGATTGCGGCGCGGGCACCGGCATCTTCGCGCAGGAGATGGAGGCGCATTGCCGGGTGCTCGTGCTGGACGATCACGAGGAGGCGCTGCGGATTTTGCGCACGAAGTTCCGTCCCGAGCAGATCCTCAGCCTCGCCGGCGACCGGGTGCCGCTGCCCGACGCCTCGCTGGAATATGTCACCGCGCTCGACGTGCTTGAGCATGTGCCGGACGACGCGGCGGTCGTGCGCGGCTTCCATCGTCTGGTGAAGCCCGGCGGGCTCGCCGTCGTCACCGTGCCCGCGAGCATGGCGCTGTGGAGCGACTGGGACGAGGTGCTGCACCACTACCGCCGCTACTCGCGTCCGCAGTTGCGCGCGCTCTTTCCGGCCGAGCAGTGGGAGCTGGTTTATCTCAACTACACCAATGTCGTCGCCTTTCCCGCGGTGTGGTTGCTGCGCCGCTGGCGGAAGTGGTTCCCGGCGCCCGCCGGCGCGGCGCGCGCGGAGGACAAGCTGCCCGGGGCGTTCATGAACGGCCTGTTGCGCGCGTTCTTTGTCGGCCCGGCGTTCTGGCGCGTGCCGTTTCCCTTCGGTGTGAGCCTCGTGCTCGTCGCGCGCCGGCGCGGCTGATCAGTTCGCGAACCGGAGCGTCTCGACCGCACGGCCGGCTTGGTCGTAGAGCACGACGCGCAGGTAATCCGAGCGCGGCAACACCGGCAGCGGCGTCGGCAGCGGCACGCTCAGACGCAGGTGGCCGCCCGTCCGCACCGGCGCCGCCGCCGTCCAGCCGTCGGCGCGCGCCGTGCCGTCGGCGGCGAGCGGCAGCGCCTGCCACGGCCGCTGTGGCGAGACGGTGAAGCACGTCAGCGGCGGTCCGCCGCCGAAGAGCAGTTGCAGCTCGATGCGCGCGACCTCCGCGGCTTGCGCCGGGATGACCTCCAGCCGGATGCCGCTCGCATCGCGCACGAAGCGCGCCGTGCCGTCGGCCGCGATGGTCCGCCCGCGCCGCACCCAGAATTCGTAGGTGTCGAGCCGGAAGGCCGCGGCGAAATTCTTCAGCAGGTAGTCGTGCAGCGGACCGCGCGGCGCGAGGTCGCGGATGACGAGGAAGTTGATCAGGTAACTCTGCACGATCACGACCGCGCGCGGGTCGGCCTCCAGCCGGTCGATGATCGCCCGTTGCTGGCCTTCGTCGAGCAGCGAGAACCAGTGCGTGACGTTCGCTAGGGTGGGCGTGGGGCGGCCCGACCAGACGTTGAAGCTGAACATGCCCGGGTAGCTGAACACCGTGTCGCCGTGCGTGACCGCGTTGTGCGTGAGGATGCGGAGGTTGAGCGTGTAATCATCCGTCAATCGCAGCCCTTCCGCGCCGGGCAGACCGAGCGGCTCGCTCTCCTGAAAGCGCACGTAGCTCGCGGCCCAGGCGCGGCCGAAGCTGACGCTGACTGTGCCCGCCAGCACCAGCGCCGCGGCCACCCGCAACCCCGGGCCGAGGCGCACGCTCGCGGCGGCGAGGTGGCGCACCGCCTCCCAGCCGCCCGCCAGCGCGACGGGAAACCACAGGAACGCGCCCCACGCCGTCTGGCTGCCCGCGACCGGATACGCCTGCAGCAACTGCCACGTGCCGACCCACGCGACCCACAGGCGCGCTCGCTGCGCCGGCGTCGCCGGTCCGCTTTGCAGCGGCACCGCCATCAGCCACACCAGCGGCGCCCCGAATTTCAGTCCGAAGGCCGTGAGCGAAAAGTCGATCGCGTCGACCGACGACCACGCCGTCCACGCCAGCGCGGCCAGCCGCAGCAACGCCAGCAGTGAAAACCACACTTCCGTCCGGCGGTGCGCCGCGACGTGCCAGACGGCCGCACCGAGTGCGGCCGCTGCGAACCACGGCGCCGTCACCGGCCAAGTCAGCGGATGCACATAGACGAGCGGATGCCGCAACGGCTCGAGCACCACCGCCTGCCAGAGCGCGCCCGGCGGTGTCCCGCGCATCCAGACCGCGAACCCGATGCCCGCGGTGAGCACCGCCGCCCCGGCTGCGCCGGCCCACCAGTCGCCGGCCCGCGCCTCGCCCCGGCGCGACGGCCCGATCGCCAGCAGG
>CAYYVB010000117.1:0-8774 GCA_964475035.1 uncultured Opitutaceae bacterium
TCTGGTGGCGCGGCGAGGACGGCGACTGGCAGGCGCACCAGCGCTCGCGGCTGGCGCATCGGTTCGTGCGCGAGACCAAGACCGCGCCGCGCCTGCGCCTCTGGTTCGAGGCGGGCACGGCCGACGAGACCGACGACCGCGACGGCAACGGCGTCATCGACGCGATCCAGGACACGACCGAATTCATCGACGAACTCGAGCGCCTCGGCCTCCGCCGCGGCGTCGACGTGGCGTATCACGAGATCCCCGGCGGCGAACACAACGAGGCCACCTGGGCGCGCGCGCTGCCGGTTTTCCTGCGTTGGGCGCTGCCGGCGTCGCGCTGACGACTCCGCGCGGATCCATTCAACGGTCGCCTTCGCCCAGGAACACCACGCGGCCGCTCGGTCGGCGGGTGGTGGCGACTTGCTTGCCGGCACTGCGCTCGGGCTGGAACGCGCCGACGACGACGCCGATGAGGTTGTCGTCGACGACGGGCTCGGGGTCGTGCGTGCGGTTGTTCAGGCCGCGGACGCGCCAGCCGTCGCGGGCCTTCGCGACGAGCACGTGCCCGACGGCGCGGCGGTCGCGGTTGCGATAGACGACGGTCTGGCCGCGCCGCAGGTCGGAGTAGTCGCCGTCGCGCAACACGAGGATCGTGCCCGCCGGATAGAGCGGCTGCATCGAGCGGCCAGTGCCGACGAGGATGAAGGCGCCGGGCATGGCGTCGACGAGGTTGATCGCCTGCCGCCAAGCCTCGGCCTCGGGCAGGGTGCGGACGCGCGGGGAGTTGCCGGTGTAGACGCCGCGAATCCAGTCATCGCGTGTCTCATCAAATTGAGCCGCGAGGGGTGCCGACAGTCCCGCGAGGATCAAAATCCCGAGGAGCCACCGCCATGTTTGTCGCACCATGGCCGATTATCGGACTCGAAACTTTCACGAGGCGAGCCGTCGATGTTGAGGTTCATTCCTCAGGCCGGACGGAGAACCGGCTGAGGTGCGCGCCTCAGTCGATTTCCAGAAAAATTTATGTCACTGCGCCTCGCGCGTGTGCGCGGGCGCCATGATCCGACGGCAAGTGCAAACATGGCGTCCCATCCGGACCTGCGAACTGAACTGACGCCGTCTCACCGGAGAGAGGGCTGGCCCTCGGGGTGAGCCGCGGCTCGGAGGTGACGCACCGAGCCGTCAGTCCAGCGCGCAAGGCTTGATGATCGTCAGAACGTGTAGCGTGCGCCGGCTTGGATGAGGCGCGGCTGGCCGACTTGGATGCCGCGGGTGCGGTCGGTGATGTAGGTCTTGTCGCCGAGGTTCTTCACCGTGGCGAAGAGCGTGAGCCGGCCGCTGGCGCGGAAGTTGAGGGTGGCGTTCCAGACCGTGTGGGCGGCAATGAGGCCGCGCTGGCCGTCGGCGCTGGGGGCGACGGTGTTGGCGAAATCCGTGAACTGCTCGCCCACGTGCTGCGCCTCGATCTCGCCGTCGAAGCGGTCGTGCGCGAAGCCGAGCGCGGCGGTGACGGTCGTGCGCGGCGCGTAGGGCTGGCGGTTGCCGGCGACGCTGCCCGTCACGGGCGCGAGCGTGGCGACGTTGACGAAGGGCGTGGTCTGCTCGGCGGTGAACACGTTGGTGTAGGCGAGTCGGCCGCGGAAGCCCGCGGGGAGACGCGCCTGCACGCCGAGTTCGAAGCCTTCGAAGAGCGCCTCGCCCTGCGAGAGCGGCGTGCTGCCGCCAGCGATGGAGCCGACCGCGACGAGGTTGTCGAAGTCGTGGCGGAAGAGCGCGGCCTGGACGTTGATGCCTTCGAACGGCTCGGCGCGGACGCCGAGTTCGGTGTTGAGGGATTTTTCGGCGTCGACGTCGGTCACGGTGCCGGCGCCGCCGATCAGATCCTCGACGCGCGGCGGGGCGAAGCCGCGGTGGATGCTGGCGAAGACGGTCGTCAACGGCGCGGCCTGCCACGTGGCGCCGAGGCCGGGGAGGAAACGGTCGAGCGCGGTCGAGCCCGCGACGTTCGTCAGGCGGTTGAGGCGCTCGACCTCCATCGACTCGTAGCGCGCGACGGGCGTGAGCGTGAAGGCGCCGAGGTCGAAGCGGTGCGCGGCGAAGGCCGACCACGCGAGCGTGTCGCGGTAGTTGTTTTCGGCGACGGTGCCGGTGCGCGCGGTGGGGGAGCTGCCGTTGATCTGGAGGCGGTCCTGCGTCTCGCTGTGCAGCTTGAGGCCGGCCTGCAATTCGCCCGTGCCGGTGCGGACGGTGACGCGCGGCTCGACGCCGAAGGTCTCGTAGGCGCGGAGGCGGCCCTGGTTGCTGGCGAACTGCGTGTCGGGATCGACGCGGCGGCCGGCGAGGCGGTGTTGCAGGAAGGTCGCGCTCACGCCGTCGATGACGTGGACGACGCTGCCCGCGCCGTGCTGGCCGTCCTGGCTGTTGCTCGCCTGGCGCCACCAGTCGCGGTTGAACGACGAGTAATAGAGATTGGTGATGAACTCGACGTCGCGGCTCGCCTTGAGGCGGTGCGTGGCGGAGACGCCGGTGCGGCGGATGGCGAAGCCGTCGTTCTTGAACGGATTGTAGCGCGGGCCGAGGTTTGCGAACTCCGCCTGCGTCAGGCCGGAGTAGGTGACGGTGGAGTCCTCGGTGTAATGGTTGGCGCGGAGCGTGAGCGTGTGGCGGTCGGCGAAGGCGACGGTGAACTTGAAATTCAGGTCGTCGATGCGGTGAGAAAGGTTGTCGCGCGCGCCATCGCCCTGCTTGTGCATGTAGTCGAGGAGCGCGCCCCCGCCGCCGAGGCGGACGTGGGTGTTGAGATAACCGCGGTTGCCCGCCGCGGCCTGGATGAAGCCGCCGAACTCGCGCGGCGCGTCCGGCGTGAGGTAGTTGATCACGCCGCCGATGGTCTGCGGCCCGAAGTGCAGCGCGTGCGCGCCCTTCAGCACCTCGATACCGGTGAAGCGGTCGATCGGCGGGTGGTAATAGGAGGCGTTGTCGCCGTAGGGCGCGTAGGCCAGCGGCATGCCGTCCTCGAGCAGCGTGACCTTGGTCGTGCGCGTCGGGTTGAGGCCGCGCAGGCCGATGTTCGGGCGGAGGCCGAAGCCCTCCTCGTCGCGCACCGTGATCCCCGGCACGCGGCGCAGGGCCTCGTTGGCGGTGAAGACGCGGCTCTGCTCGAGCGCGATCTCGCCGAACGCATCGGCCGAGCCGCCGATGACCGGCAGACGCTCGCGGCGGCCGACGACTTCAAAGCGCGGCTGCTGCACGATGCCCGGTTCGACCGCGGCGGCGGGTGCGGGCGCGGCAGGCGCGAGCGCGTTGGTGTCGCTCGCGGGCGTCTGGCCGCGGAGCGGGACCAGCGCCACTGCGGCGATGGCGAGGATGGGAAGGAGCTGGCGGGATGAGTGCATGGGCGAGGTGAGGAAAGGGCGGACGTCAGCCGGGAAAGAACGAACCGAACCGGGAGTTGTGGGCTGGCGGCCGGGAAAGGAGCGGACGGAAAGTCCTGCAAACAGAGGTGAAATTCGAGTGCTCATTGAGAATGAGTCGCAGTGAGGATGAGACCAAGTCTCACGTCAACGATGAAATTGAGAATTTGTCTCATGAAGTAGGACGAAGAAGCAGTTTGACCTGCGCAACCGCTTGTCATTTAACGATTCCGTGAGTGAGACCCTCGAACTTAAAGTAGCCGCCGGCACGGTGCCCATTAGATTTCACGCCGCGAATGCGTCCGAGTTGCTGAGGGCCGAGATTGCGATTTTGGCCGCCAATGGGCGTCGGAGTTTTCTGCTGACGGATGATGCGGTGGCAGTGGCCTTGGGCGGGTTCGTTGCGCAGGCATTCAAGGGCGTGCCGACCTTCCGCGTGCCGGCGGGCGAGGAGACCAAGTCGCTTGCGATGCTCGGCCGCGGTTGGGATTTCCTCGCGACGCAGCGCGCCGATCGCGGAAGCGTGCTTTGGGTCCTCGGCGGCGGCGTGGTGGGCGACCTCGGCGGGTTTGTCGCCGCCACCTACATGCGCGGCATCGATTACGTCCAGGTGCCGACGACGCTGCTCGCGATGGTCGACAGCGCGATCGGTGGAAAGACCGGCATCAATTTGGCCGCGGGCAAGAACCTCGCCGGCGTCGTGCGCCATCCGCGCGCAGTGCACCAATGCCTCGAGCTCCTGCGCACGTTGCCGCGGCGCGAATTCGCGGCGGGCGCGGCGGAGGTCGTGAAATACGGTCTGCTCGGCGATGCGGCGCTCTTCGAGCGGCTCGCACGCGCCCCGCTCACGCCGGAACACACCGAGCTCGGCGCGATCATCAGGCGTTGCTGCGAAGTGAAGGCCGTCATCGTCGCTGCCGACGAAAACGAGACCGCGGACGTCGGCGGGCGAGCCTTGCTCAATCTCGGCCACACCTTCGGCCACGCGATCGAGCACGTCGCCGGCTACGGCACCTACCTGCACGGCGAAGCGGTCGGCATCGGCCTCGCCGGCGCGGCGCGCCTCTCGCACGCGCTCGGCTCTCTCACGTCGGCCGACGTCGCGCGCGTCGAGGCCGTTGTCGCGGCGCACGGCCTGCCCGTGCGCCTGAGCGCGCCGCTGGCGCTCGACGCGCTCCGCGAGGCGATGCGCCGCGACAAGAAGAACCGCGCCGGCCGCCTGCATTTCATCGTCCTCGAAGCCCTCGGCCGCGCCACGACGCGCGCCGACATCCCGCCCGACCTGGTCGACGCCGTCTGGCGCGAGCTGGGAGCGGCGTGACCATTGCGAAGGGCGGATTGCGGAATGCGGATTGCCGCCGCCGCCGGTCGCAGTCATAGGTAACGGCTCTCGCGATTGTTCATTCCGCAATCCGCATTCCGAAATCCGCACTCCCCATGTCCGCCATCGACGAAGGCATCGTCCGCGAATACTTCGAGCAGGCCGGCTTTTTCGTCCGGCAGGTGCGCAAATACGCCCTCACTGCCCGCAAGGGCGCGGCCGAGGAGGTGATCGACCTCGTGGTGTTCAACCCGGTTTGGCAACGCGGCTCGCGCCGGCCCGACTTCTTCCTCTTCGCCAACGAGCTGCCCTTCGTCCACCGTGCCGTCGTCAGCATCAAGGGCTGGCACGCCGCCGGCCGTTTCACGCCGAGCACGCTGCGCAACCAGCCCGAGATCTTCCGCTTCCTCGAGCAGAACGTCCTCAAGGAGGCCTCGCGCCTCTTCCCCGACGACGCGGAGGCCGACGCCGCCGGCCTGCTCAAGATCCTCGTTCTCCCCGGCCTGCCCACCGCCGAGCCCTACCGCTCGCAGACGGTCGACATGCTCAAGGAAAAGGGCATCGACGCCGTGATCTCGTTTCGCGCCATGCTGCTCGACCTGATCGACAAGGTGGAACTCAACCGCAACTACGGCAAAAGCGACACACTCCAACTCATCCGCGTGCTCAAGAACTACGACCTCCTCCAAGACCCGCAGCTCGACCTCCTCACCGACCGCGTCGCCAGCCGCCGCAGCAAGGAGTAAGCCGCCGCGCCCATCGCGGCGGCTGACCGCGCGAATCGAAAATCGAAAATCCAAAATCGAAAACCCCTGTGATTCACCCGACCGCGATCATCGAGCCCGGCGCGCAACTCGGCGCCCATTGCACCGTCCACGCGCACGCGATCGTGACGAAGCATTGCGTCCTCGGCGACGGCGTCGTGGTGCATCCCTTCGCCGTCGTCGGCGGCGACCCGCAGTTCCTCAAGTTCGATCCCGCCACGCCCAGTCTCGTCCGCATCGGCGCGGGCACGGTCATCCGCGAACACGCCACGCTCCATCGCTCGATCTACGCGGGCAAGGAGACCGTCGTCGGCGCGCGCTGTTTCCTCATGGTCGGCGCGCACGTCGGACACGATTGCGAGCTCGGTGACGATGTCGTTCTCGCCAACGGCGTCATGCTCGGCGGCCACGTCAGCGTCGGGCGCAACACCTTCGTCGGCGGCGGCGCGGGCATGCACCAATTCGGCCGCATCGGCGAAGGCGCCATGATCGCCGGTGGCGCGCGCCTCACGCTCGACATCGCGCCCTATCTCCTCGTCTCCGAGCGCAACGAAGTCTCCGGCTTCAACCTCGTGGGCCTCAAGCGCCGCGGCGTCGGCCGCGACGCCATCCGCGAGCTGAAGGACTGCTACGCGCAGGTCTTCGCGCCCGGCGACCCGCGCAAGCACGCCGCCGCGCGCCTCGCCGCCGGTGTCGTCTCGCCCGAGGCGCGTTGCTTCCTCGAATTTTTCGCCGGCGGCAAACGCGGCCTCGCCCGGCCCGACCCGCTCGCCCGCGCGACGGCCGACGACGAATGAAATGAGCGCCGCGGCCTCACGTCCCCTCGCGTTCACCTGCGGCGATCCCGCCGGCGTCGGCCCCGAGATCATCGCGAGCTGGCTCGCCACGTATCCGGACGAGCGTGCGCAGGTGGCCGTCATCGGCCCCGCGCGCTGGCTCGAGACCTTGCCGGCCGACCTCGCGGCCAAGATCCCCGTCGGACTCGAGGATTTCGCCGCCACGCCCGGCCGGCCTGACGGCGACGGCGCGCTCACGGCCTGGGCCGCGATGGAACGTGCCGCGTCCGGCACGGCGGCGGGCGAGTTCGCCGGTGTCGTCACCGGACCGGTGAGCAAGGAACGCCTCGCGGCCATCGGCTACGAGTTTCCCGGGCAGACGGAATTCTTCGCCGCGCGCTGGGGCGGCGACCCCGTGATGTGTTTTGCCGGCGGCAAGCTGCGCGTCGCGCTCGCGACCTGGCACGTGCCGCTCTGCGAAGTCCCGCAACTGCTCGGCCCGCAACTACTGCACCGCACCATCGCCGCCGCCGACCAGCTCGCGCGCGCCGACGGGATCGCCGCGCCGCGCATCGGCGTGTGCGGGCTGAATCCGCATGCCGGTGAGAACGGCCTGCTCGGCCAGGAGGAGCGTGATTTCGTCAACCCCGCGCTCGTGCGGATGCGTGCGGAATTTCCCGGCCTGTCTCTCTGCCAGCCGGGCGATACGCTTTTTGCCCGCGCGTTGCGCGGCGAGTTCGACGTCGTCGTGGCGCTTTACCACGACCAAGGCCTCGCGCCGCTCAAGGTGGTCGATTTCGACACGGCCGTAAATCTCACGCTCGGCCTGCCCTTCGTGCGCACGAGCCCGGACCATGGCACGGCGTTCGGGATTGCCGGGCAGGGGAGGGCGAGCGCGACAAGTTTCGCGCAGGCCGTCGCATGGGCGCGCCGGTTGGTCGCGGCACGCGCCTGATTCGCGGGATTTCCCGTTGCCCGGCGGGCGCTCACGCCCAAGCTCCCGGCCACTATGACCTCCCGTCTGCTTACCCTCTGCGCCGTGTTCGTGGCCGCCACGCTGCCCGCCCGCGCTGAAAAACCCCGCATCACGTCGCAGGACCAGCTCCCGCGTTACAGTTACGCCTACACCGGCAAGGTCACGGACGTCGTCACCTCCGACGAGACTTACGCCCCGCTCGCCGCGCAAGTCCGCGCCGACTTGGAAAAACTGCTCGCCGACTACGACATCGCCGACCGCGCCACGCTGCAGGGCATCCTCGGCGTGCTCATGTCGATGGACCTCCACGAGGGCCGCCACGACGCCGCGCTTGCGAAGATCGCGCAGATGCGCGCGCTCGAGGAAAAACCCGCCGCCAAGCTGACCATGGGCCTCCTCGCCGAGACCTATGTCCAGACGCGCAAGTCCGGCGACTTTTCCTCCGAGGAAGCCTTTCGCTCCGCCTTCGCGAAGAATTATTCCGCTGCCCTCGCCGCGCTGCCGTGGGACGTCGTGGCCGACAACATCAAGTCCGCCAAGGCCGGCGCCGAGATCGCCTCCGCCGCGCTCACGCTCGGCAACCTCGAAAGCTCGCTCCAGCCCGGCGTCGACAAATCCGGCACGATCAGCGGCGACGTGGCGCAGGGCCTCGTCAGCTCGCGCGTGAACTACACGCACTTCCTCCCGCTCAAGGCCGAACGCGTCGCCGCGCTCACCGCCTACGTGCAGGAGAACTTCAAGGAGAAGCCAGACCGCTGGACGCCGCGCCAGGTCGCGCTCGACGCCGCCGCGCCGCTCACGCCCGTCACCGTCGCCGTGTGGGACAGCGGCGTCGACACCGCCATCTTCGGCGGCCAGCTCTGGACCAACGCCGCCGAGACCGCCGACGGCGTCGACAACGACGGCAACGGCTACGTCGACGACGTGCACGGCATCGCCTTCGACGTGAAGTCCGCCCGCACGCCCGACCTGCTCGTGCCGCTCGACGACTCGCTCCGCGCCGCCTACCCGCAGATGCGCAACTTCACCAAGGGCCTCCTCGATCTCCAGGCCAGCATCGACAGCGTCGAGGCCTCCGACCTCAAGCGCCACCTCGCCTCGCTCCAGCCCGCTGACGTGAAGGGCTTCATCGAGCAGCTGAATTTCTTCGGCAACTTCACGCACGGCACGCACGTCGCCGGCATCGCCGCCGCGGGCAACCCCGCCGCGCGTCTGATGGCCGTGCGCATCACCTTCGACCACCGCCTCATTCCCGACGTCCCCACGCGCGAGCAGAGCGAGAAGGACGCGCAGGCCGCGCGCGACGTCATCGCCTACCTCCAGGCCCACGGCGTGCGCGTCGTCAACATGAGCTGGGGCGGCTCCCCCCGCTCCATCGAGGCCGCCTTCGAGGCCAACGGCGCCGGCGGCACGCCCGAGGAGCGCAAGAAGACCGCGCGCGAGTATTTCGAGCTGTTCCGCACGGCGATGACCGAGGGCATGAGCGCCGCGCCCGAGATCCTCTTCGTCGCCGCCGCCGGCAACAGCGACAGCGACGCG
>CAYYVB010000118.1:0-8736 GCA_964475035.1 uncultured Opitutaceae bacterium
GCAGCGAGAATTGGCCGCGAAACCCGCGGATGGACACGAAAAAATGCTGAGCGTGCTGCCGCGCGGGCGCGGCCTCAGTAATCCTGCTCCGTCTTCGCCTTCGTGCCGCGTTCGAGTTCGTCCATCGTGCGCAGGAATTCCTTTTCGAGGTCGAGGTCGTAGAGCTTGGCCAGCACGAGCACGCTCCAGAGGCAGTCGCTCAGCTCGTGGGCAAGGAGCGCGTCGACGTCGCCCTTCACGGTGCGCGCGCCGGCCTTGGCCATGACGAGTTTCATCAGGTCGCCAACGTCGACGACGAGGCCCTGCATGATCTCCTCGCGCGTCCAAGTGCGGCCGGTGCGGCGTTGTTCGTAGCGGGCGAAACACTCGCGGATCTGCATTGCGCGGTCGGAGAGCTGGGCGAATTCCATGCGCCCACTCAAGCGTCCGCGCTCGCGCTGCAGCAACACCGGAAACCGGTTGCTCGATTGCCGTGTCTTCCTACGGGCCGAGCGCCCCAAGCAGGGCGAAGATGGCCGAGAGCAACAGGGCGATCCATCCCGGATGCCGCCCGCGGGTCCCGATGAGCACGAGCCCCGCGCTTCCCATGAGTCCTCCGGCGAGGGAGAGTCCCAGCCACGAAGTGTTTTCCGACGCCGGCGCGTGCGCCAGCACCATCAGTGCAGCCGCCACGCCCCAGCCCAAGGCTGTCGTGAGGTGCCAGGTGGCCCAGAGTATCCGGACGTGTCGCTCCTGCAGGAGTTCGCCGCCCCGGACCGGCACCAAGCGTCGCACCGGATCTCCCTGTCGCAGGCGCTGAAAGATCAACCGCTCGCCAAGGAACGAGTGAACCAGCCCGATCAGCAACAGCGAGATCCCGCCCAGCGCGTAATAGGCATTCATGTTTCCGCGCGTTGCTAGGCTCGGCGCCCAGCCGTCGCAAGCGGGATGTCCACGCAGCCGGGGCTCTGGGCAACGGCGCCGCTCAGGTGCCGTAGAGGCGGTCGCCGAAATCGCCGAGGCCGGGGAGGATATATTTGCGATCGTTGAGCTGGCGATCGACCGCACCGGCGTGGATCGGCACCTCAGGGTGCGCCGCCTGCAAAGTCGCCACGCCCTCGGGCGCCGCGACGATGCACACGAAACCGACCTCGGTCGCGCCGTGTTCCTTGACCAATGTCAGCGCCTGCACCGCCGAGCCGCCGGTGGCGAGCATCGGGTCGACGACCAGCACGCGCGCGCCGGCGAGCGGCGGCAGCTTGCAGTAATAACTCCGCGCCACGGCTGTCTGGTGGTCGCGTTCAAGGCCGACGTAGCCGACCGACACGTCGGGAAAGACATCGTGGAACGGCTGCAACATGCCGAGGCCGGCGCGGAGGATCGGCACGACGACGAGCGGTTTCGCGAGCACGCGACTCTGCATTTTTTCCAGCGGCGTCTCGATCGTCTTCTCCACCGTGGCGAGGTCGCGCGTGGCCTCGAGGGCGAGCAGCAGCGAGATCTGATAGCTCAGCGTGCGGAAGAGGACGGGCTTCGTGGTCCTGTCGCGCAGGTGCGTGAGGACGTGTTGCGCGAGAGGGTGGGCGAGGACGTGCAACGGCATGAACGGACTTTCCCGAAAACGCGCCGGAGAATCGAGACGGAAGATGGCCCGGCCCGGAGGTTGAGGGGCGGCTTACGGCGTAAGCGTCAGCGTGTGCACGGCGGGGCCGGGCAGGAGCGGCGTCGGTTCGCCCTTGGCCCAGGCGCTGTGGCCGGCGCGGTAGAACGGCGAGAGCGGGTGACCGCTCTGGCCGCCGGGCATGTGGAAGATGCCCTCGGCCTCGCGGCCGGGCGCGACCACCAGGCGTTGCGAGGCGCCGAAGCCGCGGGCCTGCACGCGCGCGAGGTTGCTGTCACCGGGCAACGGCTCGGCGGGCATGTCGAGCAGCCGCGCGAGCATCCCGGGGAGAAAGCGGCTGAACGGATGCTGCATGCGCAGCGTGTTGCGTCGGCCCCATGTGAAATCCTTCAACGCCACGCCCTCGGTTTGCGCGTCAGCGATGACGGCGTCGACCGCGGCGAGCAGCAGCGCGTCCCACGAGGCATGCGCGGGGTTGAGCAGGCGCGCGGGCTTTTCCGTCACGAGGCGCCAGATCGCGTCCTCGGTCATGAAGCGGTTGAAGGAAAACGCCTCGTAGCGCGCCCGCGGTCCGTCGAGGAACGGCGTGAGCGTGAACTCGGTGACCTTCTGGCGGAAGCCGCGGAGCAGGCGGTAACCGGCGGAGTCGGCCGACGCGCGGCCTTCCCATGCGTCGGCGAGGGCGAGGAGTTCGCGACGGCCCGTCGCGGCGTCGAGCGCGGGGCCGGCCAGCACTTCGCGCAACAGGCCGCGCCAGCGATCGAGGTAACGGCCGCGGTCGTCGAGCGCGACACCGAGCACATCGGCGGGTGAAACCGGACCCTCGCGCGCCACGAGGTCGCGGAGATGATCGCGGATCGCGCCGGCGCGGAAACCGCTGTCGTAACCGCCGTCGCCGAGCTTCGCGTAGGCATCGCCGCCGACGATGCGGTTGTTCGCGGTCCATAGCACGCCGTCGTCGGGATCGGCGAGCACGGGCACTTCCTCCGGCGGCAGCCAGCCGTCCCAACCGCGGTCGCCGTAGGCCCACGAGACAGGCAGGCGGCCGTCGTAGCCGCGACGTCGCGGGAGCGCGCCGGTGACGGTCCAAGCGATGCGGCCGTCGGCGTCGGCGACGAGGAGGTTGTTGTTCGGCATGCCGGCGCGGCGGCCGAGTTCGATCGCCTCGGCGGCGTTGCGCGCGGTCTCGAAGCCGGCGAGACCGAGGTTGACGGCGCTCGGGTCGTGCGCGTTCCACCGCAACGCGAGGAGGCGGCCTTGTTCCGAAGTCTCGGTGAGAATCGGGCCCCAGATCGTGGAACGGACGGTGAAGGTGACGGGGTTGCCGCCCTTGACGGCGATGGCCTCGGTGCGCTCCTCGATGTCGCGCCAGCCCTCGGGCGTGCGGTAACGGATGTCGGCGATGCCGTCGGTCTCGATGACGACGACGTCGGCGGTGTCGGCGTAGGAATTGGTGAAGCCCCACGCGATGCGGCCGTTGCTGCCGGCGACCATCGCGGGCGTGCCGGGCAGCGTGACGCCGCTGACGGTGTGCGCCGTGCCGGCGGCGTCGGTCCAGCTCAGCGTGGCGCGATACCAGGTGTTGGGCACGCTGAGGCCGAGGTGCATGTCGTTCGCGACGATGGCGCCGCCGTGCGCGGTGTGTTGGCCGGCGACGGCGAAGCTGTTGGAACCCTCGAGCAACGCGGGCTCGAAGAGCGCGGCGTCGAGCGCGGCGGTGGGTTTTTCCTCCGCGGCGGGCGGCTTCACGCGCAGCGGCGGCAGCTCGGGCTCGGGGAAGATCGTGCCGTCGAGCGCGGCGTCGTGGGAGTTGCCGCGCGGGGCGAAGAACGCGAGGCCCTTGAGGCCGTAGGTGTCGTAGATCGCGCGGGTGAGGCGCTCGTAGTGGCCGCGGTCGTCCTGCAGGTCGATCCACATCGCGTAGATGCAGAGCACGCTGTCCTCGGCGCGCCAGAGGACGGGCTCGGTGCGGAGGACGTGGTATTCCCACGGGCGGCCGGCCAGGGCGGCGAGGCCGGAGTTGACGCCCGCGGTGTAGGCGTCGAGGAGCGCGCG
Organism: uncultured Opitutaceae bacterium; assembly: GCA_964475035.1. Taxonomy (GTDB): domain Bacteria; phylum Verrucomicrobiota; class Verrucomicrobiia; order Opitutales; family Opitutaceae; genus Didemnitutus. Next base: position 3,656 of record CAYYVB010000118.1, read on the forward strand.
CTCGTCGGGGGCGAGGCGCTCGACGACGCGCTGCGCCGTGACGCGGAAGCCGTGCCGGCGCGCGGATTGGTCGACCTCGACCGCGGCGGCGCCGAAGAGCTCGGCCAGTTCGCCGGCGGCGCGGCGGCGGAGCAGGTCCATCTGGAAATAGCGTTCCTGCGCGTGGAGAAAGCCCGTGGCGCGCGCCACGTCGAGCCGCGTGGCGCCGGCGATGCGCGGCACGCCGAGGGCGTCGCGCTCGACCTTCACCGCGGCCGAGAGCCCCGCGACCGCGCGCGTGCCGTCGAGTTGCGGCAGGCTGCGACGGAGCAGAAAATAACCGGCGAGGACGGAGACGACAGCCAGCACCGCCAAGGCGCTGAGCACGGAGAGCAGCGCCTGCAGGCGCTTGGTCAGGGGGGAGGTCATGACAGCGGGCGCGACCATTTCGCAGCCGCCGCGGCGAGGCCAGACGGAAAAATCGCCGCGCGCCGACTCGGTCTCATTCCTCGCGCCAGTGATACACCGCGGTCGCGATCACGCCGAAGACCCAGGTCGGCGCGTTCACGAGCAGTTGGTGAAACGGCATCGCGTAATGCTGCACGGCCCAGATCACGAGGACGTGCTTCACCGCGATCAGCAACCAGCAGATGAGGATGAAGCGCTCGAGCCGCGGATCGCGCCGGCGCGGGCGTTTCACCTGCACCTCCGCGACGAAGGCACGGTCGTAACCGCCACCCGTCGTCGGGCGGCCGGAAAACCACGCGTGCAGTCCGGTCAGCATCGCCCCTCACGCTAGCCAGCGGCGCCGAATTGCAAACGGCGAATCGTCACCCGCGAAAAACCCTATGTTCGTATTCCGAACCTTGCCGCCCGCGGCGCTCACGCCAGCGCGCGGCGCATCTGCCACTGGCTCAGCGGCGTGCGGGCGAGGCCGGCGGCGGTGAAGGTCGCGCCCATCTCCTCGGGGAACAGCGCCGAGGCCCGCCACTCGCGGCCGGGAAAACGCGCCATCACCGACCGCAGCAACGCGAGCGAATGCCCCTGCCCGCGCGCCCCCGTCTCGGTGACAATGGCGCGGAGGCCGACCGTCTCCGCCGCGGGATTCGAGATCATCAACGCCGACGGCCCGAGCCGGAAACAGCGCGCCGGCGGCGTCGCATGGGCGATCGTCTCGGCCGAGAGTTGCCACGGGATGTCCGCCAAGCCGAACAAGCCCACCATCCGCGCCAGCTCGCGCGCATCGATCTCCTCCAACGCTGCGCTCGCCTGCGTCTCGTCGACCACAGGCTTGCCAGCGCGACCGGTGAGGCGGCGGACCTTCTGAAAACCGCACCGCTCATACAACGCAACGGCAGGCGAGTTCTGCTCGATGACCTCGAGCACCATCTCGCGCTCGCCGCGGGCGCGCGCCTCGTCGAGCAGTTGCGCCATCAAGGCCCGGCCCACGCCGCGCCGCCGGGCCTCGGGCGCCACGGCCATGCCGGCGAGCCGGCTCGTCCAGCCGCGGCGGGCGATGAGCGCCGCGCCGACCGGCGCGCCATCGAGCACGGCGATGCGGCTCGCAGCGAGGTCGACGCTGTCGGTCCGCGCCATGCCGGCGAGGAAGGCCGGCGTCGCCGCCATCGGCACGAAGTAGTCGGAGAACCCGCGCGTGAAGACCTCGGCGGAGCGTTCGAGCGAAAAATCCAGGAGCGAGGGAAAGCTGAAACTCATCGCGACCAGCGCAACGCAGCCCGCGCGCCGGCGCAACGCCGCCGCGATGAACGCGGCAAAATCCGCGGCTGGACGGTGACCGTGCAACGTATACCAACATCCGCATGCTGTTGCGCCGCCTCCGCCCCGTCCTCGCCGCCCTCGTGTTCCTCCCCGCCGCGGCCGTCGCCGCGCTCACGCCGCTCGAGGAACGCATCATTGCCGCGGCCGACGCGAGCGTGGCGGATTTCGCCACCGAACTGGAGCACGCCGTGCAGATCGACAGCCCGACGGAAAACCTCGCCGGCATCCGCGCGCTGGCCGACTGGCACGCCGCGCACTTCGCCGCGCTCGGGTTCGACGTGCAGTTCGAAACCCTGCCCGCCTCGACCGGCCGCGCCGGCCACCTGCTCGCCGAGCGCCGCGGCGCGAAGGGCAAGCGCCTCCTCCTCATCGGCCACCTCGACACCGTGCTGCCGGGCGGGAATTTCCGCCGCGAGGGCGACACCGTCTACGGCTCCGGCGCGAACGACATGAAGGGCGGCAACCTCGTCGTCGTGCACGCGCTCCGCGCCCTGCATGCCGCCGGCGCGCTCGACGACACGACGATCACGGTGATCTTCACCGGCGACGAGGAAGCGCCCGGGCATCCGGTGGAGGTCACGCGCCGCTCGATGCTCGAGGCGGCGCAGCGCAGTGATGTGGCGCTCGGTTTCGAGACTGCCATCGCCCGCACGGTCACCGTGGCGCGGCGCGGCATCGTCAGCTGGGAGCTCGAGGTGCAGGGCGCGACGGGCCATTCCTCCGGCCTGTGGAACGCCGCGCTCGGCAGCGGCGCGGTCTACGAAGCCGCGCGCATCCTGCACGAATTCCACGAGGCGCTCCGCACGCTCGACGGGATCACCTGCAACCCCGCGCTCCTCGCCGGCGGCACCGAGGCGGCGCTGTCGCGCACGGACGCGAGCGCCACGGGCAAGACGAACATCGTCGCCCAGCGCGTGCTCGCGCGCGGCGACCTGCGCTTCCTCAGCGCGGACCAGCTCGCGCAGGCGCAGGAGATGATGCGCGCCATCGTGGCGAAGAACCACCCGCGCACGTCGGCCGTGCTGACCTTTCTGCCCGACACGTTCCCCGCCATGGCGCCGGCGCCGGGCAATTACGCGCTGCTCGAGGAACTCGACCGCGTGAGCCGCGACCTTGGCTACGGCCCCGTGACCGCCTACGACCCGAAGGGCCGCGGCGCAGGCGACATCTCCTTCGTCTCGCCGCCGCTGCCGGGTCTCGACGGCCTCGGTGTGCACGGCCGCGGCGCGCACGCGCCGGGCGAATCGATGGACCTCGCCACCGTGCCCGAGCTGGTGACGCGCACCGCTCTCCTTATCCACCGTCTCACTAGGTAAGTAGGGCCGGCTTCAGCCGGCCAAAAAATTCCGCGCCCACAAACGCGCGCCACATGCATCCCTCGGCGGTTCGACGTCGGTTCCAGTAGGTTGCGCGCTGGCGTGCAACTTCACCCGCGACGCGGGTGAAACCGGAAGGGCGCAGCAAGACCGCGCCCCTGCACCAAAGGCAGGACGGCATCGGCTCATTTGTTTCAGCCGACGTAAGTCGGCTGAAACACACGCCCGCACCCTTAAATCCGGCGATACACGTAGCGCGCGTAGATCAGCTCGCGCTTCGCGAAGCCGGCGTAGATCTGGCCGTCGCTCAGGCCGGCGAATTCGCCGAAGAGGTGGCGCATCCGCGGCGGGACGAGTTCGCCGATCAACCGGCGCTTGCGCGCGTCGTCGGCCGCGAGCGCGGCGTGGACGCGGTCGGTGATGTCCTCGCGCTCGACGCGTTCCCAACCGGGCGTGGCGGCGAGCGCGGCCTCGAGTTTCTCCAGGTCGGCGACGGAGCGGAAATCCGTGTAACAGAAATGGCCGCCCGGCCGGAGCACGCGCGCGACCTCGCGGAAGAAGCGCGCGAGGTCGCCGTAGCAGTGGCTGCTCTCGACGTTCACGACGACGTCGCACGAGGCGTCGGCGCGCGGGAGGTTCTCGGCGTCGCCGGGGGCGAAGGTGAGTCCGGGCAAGCCGGCGTGGCGGCGCTGGCAGAGGCGCACGGCGGCGGGCGAGAAATCGTAGCCGGTGTAGGCCGCGGGTCGGTGCGTGCGCGCGAGCCAGCTGGCTCCGCCGCCGCGGCCGGAACCGACCTCGATCACCTCGCGGCCGGCGAGCGTTACGTTGGAGACCGTGCGCGCGTAGAGTTGAATGCAGAGCCGGTCGGGTTCGTCGGCGGCGTCGAGCGCGAGCGGCGGCGCGCCGGCGGGCGACGCGTAGCCGTAGTTCATGAAGGTCCAATCACGCTGGTCAAATCGCCGGGCCAGTCGGCCATACCACCAGCGCCAGAGCAGACGGCGGAGCCGCGGCGAGTTTTCCAGCAGCCAAACGGCGAGCGACAACAGCATCGCGGCAGTGTGCGCCGGCGGGGCGGGGGAGCGATGCGGAAATCGGCGGGCGTCGATGCGCGGCCGCGCGCGAGGTCGAGATACGGATTGGCAAAATTTTGTAGGGCGGAAATCTCCTTACCTTACTTCAGCCGCGCACACTCGGCGTGGCGCGGGCAGGTGACGAGGTGGTCGTTCACCATGCCGACGGCCTGCATGTAGGCGTAGCAGATCGTCGTGCCGACGAATTTAAAGCCGCGCTTTTTCAGGTCCTTGCTCAAGGCGTCCGACTCTGGCGTCCGCACCGGGATTTCGGCCGCACGTTTGCGCCGCGGTTGCAGCGGTGCGCCGCCGACGAAGGTCCAGAGGTAGCGATCGAAGGTGCCGAACTCCGCCTGCACGGCGAGGAAGGCCCGGGCGTTGAGCACGGCGGAGGCGATCTTCAGGCGGTTGCGCACGATGCCTTCGTCGCGCATGAGCGCGGCCTGTTTCTTCGCATCGAAGCGCGCGACCTTCACCGGATCGAAGCCCGCGAAGGCGCGGCGGTAGTTTTCGCGTTTCTTCAGGATCGTCGACCAGCTCAGGCCGGCCTGGGCGCCCTCGAGGATGAGCAGCTCGAAAAGATGGTGATCGTCGTGCGACGGGACGCCCCACTCGGTGTCGTGGTAGGCGTGGTTGATCTCGGCTTCGGCCCAGGGGCAGCGGTGCTTCATGCGACGACGGTAGCAGAGGACGCTGACAACGGTGTGTCAGCAGCGGAAACGCCAACGCGCGGGCGCGGGCGCGTGATGCTTTCGGCCCAACCGCCAACTGTGCTCTCGCCAACGCCGAGCCGCTGTGCAGGCTCCGCGGGCAAGTTTACCCTGCAAACATGGCCCTGAAACAATTGTCGGACGAGCAGGTGCGGACATGGACCCGCACCGAGAAGGACAAGTGGTGGTTCGAGAACGTGTATCGCGGCGACATGCCGCAGCTCACG
>CAYYVB010000119.1:0-2972 GCA_964475035.1 uncultured Opitutaceae bacterium
ATCTGGTCGTTCACCGACCTTGGCGTGCCGTTGATCTTCGACTACGCGCGCGTCACATCGGTGCAGATCTTCTACGGTCTGAAAGACATCGGGGGCAACCCGTTCCCCTACGCGCTCGTCGCGGTGATGCTCGCCAGCTCGGTGCTTTTCTACGCCATCGGCAAGGGCCTGTTCGGGCGCCAGTCATACGCCATGATGGCCAAAGCCACGCACTCCGGCGGCGCGAAAAACCTGCCGCCCGGGCGTGCCTGGCTCTGCACGGCGCTCTTCGGGAGTGTGACCTTCCTCGCCATCCTCCCCCACCTCGGTGTCGTGGCCGTGGCATTCTCCAACGACTGGTATGCGACCGTGCTTCCGAGCAACTTCACGCTTGAGAATATCCAGCTCGCGCTCGGCCACGAGCTGACCGTGCCGGCCATCGCCAACAGTCTCAAATACGCGAGCATCTCCACCGTCATCGATCTCATTCTCGGCATCGCGCTCGCCTACGTCATCGTGCGCTCGAAGATCCGCGGCCGGCAGATCCTCGATTTCCTTGCCATGATGCCGCTCGCCGTGCCCGGCCTCGTGCTGGCGTTCGGTTACCTCGCGATGAGCCAGGAAGGAAAATTCTTCTCCTTCCTCAACCCCGTCGCCGACCCGACCATCTTGCTCATCATCGCCTACTCGGTGCGCCGCCTGCCCTACGTCGTGCGGTCGGCTGCCGCGGGATTCCAGCAAACGAGCGAAACGCTCGAGGAGGCCGCGCAAAACCTCGGCTGCCCGCCGGTGAAGGCGACGTTCAAGATCACCATCCCGCTCATCCTCGCCAACCTCATCGCCGGCGGCCTGCTGGCCTTCTCGTTCGCGATGCTCGAAGTGTCGGACTCGCTCATCCTCGCGCAGAAGCAGGTCTATTACCCGATTACGAAAGCGATCTACGAACTCTTCCAGCTCCTCGGCGACGGCAAATACATCGCCTCCGCGCTGGGAGTCTGGGCAATGATGTTCCTCGGCATCACCATCGCCGGCATGACGGTTCTTCTCGGCAAGAAACTTGGCGCGATCTTCCGCGTCTGAGTGCCTAAGTCATTCGCTCGATATCGCTTTGTCGGGGTGAACTGGCATGGACATGCGCCCAGAAACGTCTGGGCCCTTGATCCTGATCAAGCGGCGCGCTCCGACTCATTGTTGTTCGGTCGCGCACCCCTCAAGCCGCCGGCCACGATCGCCACCGCCAGACCGAGTGCGGCGCTGAAGATAAAGTAGTTTCCTCCTTCGTGCAGCCCCAGTCCCGTGATCAGCAACGGCGCGAAGCCCGCGGCGATGCGGCCGATATTGTAAGCGGCCCCGGAGAAAGCCGTGCGAAATTCGCGGAATATCTCGTTAAAATAGGCACCCATCAGCCCGAACGGGATGCCGTTCAACAACGGCAACACGACCGCGAAGGTCAGCGCCGGCGCGGGCCACCAGCCGGCCCAGCAAGTCAACGACAGCAGCACGAGCCCGGCCGCGTAGAATTGCAGCGCCCGCCCGACGCCCGCGCGGCGCACCAGCCAGGCCCCGAAAAGCATGCCGGGCGCGACGTTGGCCCAGAAGAAAATCGTATAGATCGTCGACTGCGGCAGCTCCTTCGCGAAGAACACATTGATCGTGCCGCTGGCCACCGTGAGACTCGCAAGCAGGAAACACAGCGTCAGTCGTCCCGCGTCGCGTCGCGCCGCCGCGACCAAATTCAGCGGTGCCGGTGCGGGCAGTTCGCCGCCGTCGCCCGCCGCGCGCAGATGACGCCACCGCAGCACCGACAGCGCCACGATCGGCACGAGCGACAGTGCGAACAGCCCACGCCAACCGACTGCTTCCAGTCCGAAGCGCGCCGCCAGCGCCGCGAGCAGTCCGCCGAGGATGGAAAATTGCAGCAACGCCGAGAACCGGTAACGCGCCGCGCCGCCGACGCGCTCGGCGAGGTAAGTGTGGCTGATGCCCCACTCCGCCCCGAGCGCAAGCGACGCCACGATTCGGAAAGCGAAGAGGCTCGCGTAATCCCATGCGACGCTGATTCCCGCGATCCCGAGCACATAAACACCGAATACCGCGAGCATCATGCGCCCGCGCCCGAATCGATCCGCCAGATAACCAAACACTAAGGCGCCAACGCCCACGCCCGCGAGCCCCGCGAATTGCAGCCAGTTGCTCTGCGCCGCCGACAACGCGAAATGCGCCGCGAGCGTCCGCTCGAGATAGACGAACAGATAAAGGTCGTAGTAATCGAAGAAGAGCCCGATGAACGCGGTCCAGTAGACCGCCGCAGCCGAGACTGGACGCCCCATGCTCACGACTTGAGCTTGCCGCGGAAATCCCCGCGCTCCTCCCAGTTTCCGCGCCGCAGGCTCAGCGCGACCGATGCATCCTTGAGCAGCGCCTGCGCGGGACCGTGAATTGATTCCATCCGCAGCGCCGTCTCCGCCGCCTGGACTGCCGCCTCGGGCCGGCCCGCCGCGAGTTGTGCCCGACCGAGAGTGACGAGCACTGCGACGTCATGGGGATCGATCTCTCGCCGTGCCTCCGCCGCGAACACCGCCGTCTCTGGCCAGCCGAGCGCCGTCGCCGCGTCGCCGAGCAAGACAAGACCGGCACGGCTGCGCGGATCGGCGTCGAGCATCCGCTCCGCGCTCGCCAGCGCCTTCGCCGGATCGTCGCCGAGCTGCATTTTACCCGTCAGCAAAAACGGCGCAGTCGACACGCTTCCCATCGCCTTCGCGAAAAATCCCTTGGCGGAAGTGCCGCCCGCGCGCAGTTGCGCGCTGCGCTGGAGTTTGCGCACCGGCAGACAGCCCGGCGCCGCTTGCAACACCTCGCGACACAACGCGACCACTTGCTCGTCATCACCGCGCGCAAACGCGGCACGTGCGCTCTCCACCTGCTTTTGCAGGCGGGCATCGAGGGAAGCGACGGGAATCTCGGCCATTCGCAGCGAGGTTGACGCTCAGAGC
>CAYYVB010000119.1:2982-8691 GCA_964475035.1 uncultured Opitutaceae bacterium
CCATCGCCGCAGAGACGGTGGTGTCATCCGGACCTTCGACGAGCAGGCGCAGTTTGGGCTCCGTGCCGGAATAGCGCACGAGGACGCGACCGCGCTCACCCAACTCCGTCTCGATCGCGTGGATCTCCGCGGGCAAGAACGCGAGCGTTTCGAGCGGTTTTTTTTCGGCGACCTTCAACGCCGTGGAAAGCTGCGGAAACTTCTTCAGCGCCCCGCGAAGTTCCGACAACGGACGCCCGAGCGCGAGCATGACCTCGAGCACTTTCAACGCCGCGACGAGCCCATCTCCGGTCGTCGACACATCCGCGCAGATGACATGGCCCGACGATTCGCCGCCAAGACGTGCGCCAGTCGCAATCATGCGTTCGATCACGTAACGGTCGCCCACCGGCGTGCGCACCGTGCGTCCGCCCGCCGCGGCAAGCGCGGCGTCGACGCCGAGATTGCTCTGCACCGTGATGACGAGTGTTTGCTCCGCGAGTGCGCCGCGTTGCAGGGCGTGCAAGGCGAGCAGCGTGAGAATCTCGTCGCCGTCGAGCACCTCGCCCTGCTCGTCGCAGAGGATGCAGCGATCCGCGTCACCGTCATGCGCGATACCCAAGCGCGCGCCGTTCACTTTCACGGCGGCGCACATCGCCTCCGGATGCTGGCTGCCAACGCCGGCGTTGATGTTGCGGCCATCCGGCGCGGCACCGAGCAGCACGAGTTGCGCCCCCAGCCTCTCCAACACGGTGCGGCTGGGCTTGCACGCGGCGCCGTGGGCGGTATCGAGGACGATTTTCCAACCGGCCAGCGCGTGCGCTGGCAGCAGGCGCGCGGCGGTGTCGATGTAAAGGCGTTCCGCATCGAAGCAGTCTGACGGCGAGAGATCTGTGCCGGAGCGGGCTTCCGGAAGGAGTTGCTCAATCTGCGATTCCTGCTCGTCGGTCAGCTTGGTGCCGTTGGCCCCGAAAAATTTGATGCCGTTGTCGGCGGCCGGATTATGCGAGGCGGTGATGACGACACCTAGTTCCGCCGGCGCGGTGCGGAGCGCGAGGCTGACAGCGGGAGTCGGCACGACGCCGAGGCTGACAGGCGTGAAGCCCTCGTGCGAGAGGCCGCCGGCGAGCGCGCGTTCGAGGCTCGCGCCCGAGGCGCGGGTGTCGCGGCCGAGGTAGATGCGTCCACCGGTGCGACCTTGCGCGCGGAGAAAGCGCGCGGCGGCGGCGCCGAGCCGCCAGGCGAAATCCTCGTTCATGACCGGACTGCCGTAGGCGCCGCGGACGCCGTCGGTGCCGAAGAATTTGCGCTCTGCCATGCCCCTACGAACGATAGAAATCGCGCGTAGCGGCAATCTTTTTGGCGACAGCGCCGCCGAGGAGCAGGTCGCGTGCGACCGGCAGGCCGCTGCGCACATCGGGCGTGCGCTGCATGACCCACAATCCGACCGCAGCATTAAGCACGATGGTGTCAACGAGCCCACGCGGGCCGCGTCCGGCGAGGATCGCCTCGGTCAGCGCGACGTTGGCGGCGACGTCACCGCCGACGAGGTCGGTGAACGGCGCGCGGGTGAGCCCGAGCGCTTCAGGCTGCCAGGGACCGGCCGCACCGCGCAGGCGGCCGAGACCTTCGACGATGTTGTCGGTGGCGGAGGTCAGTTCGTCGATGCCGCGCGCGTCGTCGATGCGGCCGTGGGCGACGATGCCGGCTTGTGTGCCAAGCGCCTCGAGGGCGCTGCCGAATTTCCCCAGCAGCACGGGCGAAAACACGCCGAGCATCGTGTGCGCGGGGCGGCCGGGATTCATCAGCGGACCGAGCATATTGAACACCGTGCGCTCGCCGCGCGCGGCGAGGGCCTTGCGCGCGGGGATGATGTGTTTGAAGACCGTGTGGTAGGCTGGCGCGAAGAAGAAGCAGTAGCCCAGTTCGCGCAGGGCGGCGCGGCTTTTTTCGGGCGGGGCCTGCAGATCGACGCCGAGCGCGGCCATGAGGTCGGCGCTGCCGCACTTGGAAGTGATGCCGCCGTTGCCGTGCTTCATCACGATCACGCCCGCGCTGGCGAGAGTGAGCGCGGTGAGCGTCGAGACGTTGAAGCCGCCGGCGTGGTCGCCGCCGGTGCCGACGAGGTCGAGGGCGCGCGGGGCGAATTCCTGCACGCCGGGGTCGCGCGCGAGTTCGCGGTAGGTGCCGGCAAAGGTCGTGATCTCGTCGGCGGTCTCGCCTTTGCGCGTGAGCGCGGAAAGGAAGTCGATCTTGTCCGCCTCGGGCACCTCGGCGTGCGCGAGCGCGAGCGCGGCGGCGCGGGCTTCGGGCAGGGTGAGATCGTGGCGCGCGGTGACGCGGGCGGTCAGGGGAGCAAGCATCGCGGCGACAAAAAGTGCAGGTCGCGGCGTTTCGCAAAGCGGAACAATAGCATAAGGCTCGACAGGCCGCGGACGTTGCGAAACCTCCGCTCTGTGAGTGCCCGCATCCGGCGTTTGGTTTTTTCTGTCATAGCACTGCTGAGTTTCAGCGTTGTCTCCTCCGCGGCGTCGACCGACCCCGCGCGCCCGGCGCCGGTGGCCGAACTTGATCTCGGCGACGCCATCGTGCTCGGGCTCGTCGAGGGTGTGACGGAGTTCCTGCCCATTTCTTCGACGGGACATCTCATCATCACCAACCAATTGCTCGGCCTTGAATCCGACGTCCAGTTGACCGACGCACAGGGCCGGCCGTTGTGGCACAAATCGCCGACGGCGGAGAATCCCGCCGGCGTTCCGCTGACCCTGAAGCTCGCGGCCGACACTTACGCCGTCGTGATCCAGGCAGGAGCGATCGCGGCGGTCGTGTTGCTGTATTGGCAGAAATTCATCGGTATGCTGCTCGGCCTCTTCGGGCGCAGCAGCGCAGGCTGGCGCTTGTTGCGGAATGTGCTGCTCGCGTTCCTGCCGGCCGCGGCGATCGGCTTCGCGCTGCACGACCTGATCGACGAATACCTTTTCTCCGTCGAGGCCGTGATCGCTGCGCTCGTGGGCGGTGCGTTCCTCATGCTCTGGGCCGAGCGCTGGCGGAGGCGCAACAGCGGCATCGGTTTCTCGAAAGGTGACCCGTCGGACCTCACGCCGCGCAAGGCGCTCTTCATCGGCTTCGCGCAATGTCTCGCGCTGTGGCCGGGCACGAGCCGTTCGATGGTGACGATCGTCGGCGGCTATCTGGCGGGCTTGTCACCGGTGAAGGCGGCGGAGTTCAGCTTCCTCGTCGGGCTGCCGACCTTGGTCGGCGCGGCGATCTACAAGGGCTACCGCAGCGGGCCGGCGATGATCGAGGTCTTCGGCTGGGGCAACGTGCTCGTCGGCGCCGCGGTGGCGGCGGTTTCGGCGGCCTTGGCGGTGAAGTTTCTCGTCGCCTTCCTGGCGCGCAACGGGCTCGCGGTGTTCGCCTATTACCGGCTGGTCTTGGCGGTGGTTTTGACCGCGATGCTTGTGCTCTGAGCACCGGCCCGGCGGCAGTCGTTAAACGACTTGACGGCCTCCGGCGGCGAACCTTACCTCCTCAACCTTCCAAAACACAAAGCGTTCGGTCCGTCCCGGGCCACGCACTACCAACCACTTACCATGGCCAATCCGAAACGTAAGCAATCCAAGCGCCGCAGCGCCAACCGCCGCGCCGCCAACAAGTTCAAGGCTCCGCAGCTCGCCAAGGACCCGACCGACGGCAGCGCCTTCCGCCCGCACCGCGTGAACCCGAAGACGGGCATGTATCGCGGTCGTCAGATCCTCGACGTCACCGTCTAATTGTTCCCGGCAGCTTCCCGCCATCGAACCAGAAGCCGCCAGTTCCACGCCGCCGCCCGCCCGTATCGCCGTTGATGCGATGGGCGGCGATCTCGGGCCCGCGGAAGTCGTCGCGGCCTTGACACTCGTCCTCGCCGACGAGCCGGCCATCGCGCCCATCGTCGTCGTCGGCCAGCAGGAAGTCCTTCAGCCGCTGCTCGCGGCCGAAGGCCTGCATAACGACCCGCGCCTCAGCGTCGCGCATGCGAGCGAGGTGATCACGATGGAGGACAAACCGCTCAAGGCGCTGAAGACCAAGAAGGACGCCTCGATGGTCCGCGCCATCGACTTGGTGAAGACCGGCGAAGCGAAAGTAGCCGTCAGTTCCGGCAACACCGGCGCCCTCATGGCCGGCGGCACGCTTCGCCTGCGCATGATGAACGGCGTCGACCGCCCCGCCCTCGCGGCCGTCATCCCGCGTGACGGCGGCAACTTTATCCTCATCGACGCCGGCGCCAATCCTGAGGCGCGCCCCGAGCACCTGATGCACAACGCCATCCTCGGCGCCGATTACGCCCGCGTCATCCTCGGCCTCGAGAATCCCCGCGTCGGCCTGCTCACCATCGGCACCGAGGAGGGCAAGGGCAACGCCCTCATCACCGAGACGAACGAGCTGCTCAAGAAGATCAACGGCGTCATCAACTACGTCGGCCCGATCGAGGGCTTCCAGGTCTTCCGCAACCACGTCGACGTCGTCGTCTGCGACGGCTTCGTGGGCAACACGCTGCTCAAGACCTGGGAATCGCTCGCGAAATTCATCACCGGCATGCTGAAGGACGAGCTCAAGCAGAGCCCTCTGCGCATGGCCGGCGCGCTCCTTGCCAAGGGTGCCTTCGACGCCCTGAAGTCGCGCATGAATCCCGACCGCTACGGCGGTGCCCCGCTCCTCGGCGTGCGCGGCAACATCCTGAAGGCCCACGGCTCCAGCAACCGCCACGCTTGGGCCAGCGCCATCCGCGCGGCGAACAAGATCATCCGCCAGGACCTTTATCACCGCATCGAGGATGATGTCGCCCGCGCGAACCAATTGACCCAATCCCCCGCCGCCGACCCGGCCGCGGCCTCCTGACCCCCTTATATTATGGCCTCCGTGATCATCGCCGGCGTCGGCGCCTATGCCCCTGAACGTGTCCTGACCAACCAGGAGCTGACCAAGATGGTCGACACTTCCGACGAGTGGATCGTCAGCCGCTCCGGCATCCGCGAGCGCCGCATCGCCGCCGCCGACCAAGCCTGCTCCGACCTCGCCATCCGCGCCGCCGAAAAGGCCCTGCAGGACGCCGCCATCAGCGCCGCCGATATCGACCTCCTCATCGTCGCCACGGCCACCCCCGATTATCCCCTGCCTTCCACCGCCTGCGTCGTGCAGCACAAGCTCGGCGTGCCCCCGCACGCCACGGCCTTCGACATCGCGGCCGCCTGCTCGGGCTTTGTCTACGCCCTTGAGATCGCCTACGGCCAGCTCCTGACCGGCCGCTACAAGTGCGCGCTCATCATCGGCGCGGAGAAACTCTCCTCCATCGTCGACTGGTCCGACCGCACCACCTGCGTGCTCTTCGGCGACGGCGCCGGCGCCGCCGTGCTCAAGAAGGTCGACCGAGACGGCGTGGGCATCATCGGCTCCGACCTCGGCGCCGACGGCGAGCTCGCCGAATACCTCTACACACCCGCCGGTGGCTCCCGTTGCCCGGCCAACGCCAAGACCGTCGAGGAAAAGGGTCATTTTCTCCGCATGAAGGGCAAAGAAATCTTCAAAAACGCCGTCCGCGTGATGGAGACCGTCGCCCGCGAAATGGTGGAACAACACCACCTCACGTTTGACCAAATCAGTCTCGTGATCCCGCACCAGGCCAACGTCCGCATCGTCGAGGCCCTCGCCGGCAACCTCGGCGTGCCGATGGAGAAGTTCTATCTCAAC
>CAYYVB010000120.1:0-8682 GCA_964475035.1 uncultured Opitutaceae bacterium
GTCTTCTTCGGGCTGATGTTGGGCGCCATCTTGTGTTTGCCGATGGCGAGGCCGGTGAGGAGCGCGCCGACGTCACAGAACTTCGAGACGGCCACGACCCACACGCAGGTCATCAGGCCGACCGTCGGCTCGGGGTAGAGCACGAGCAGTCGCACGAGGAAGTGCAGCATGAAGGGCACGTAAAGCAGGCCGATGATCGTCGCGATGAGCGACTCGACGCGGTTGGTCACGTCGCGTTCGCCGAGCACGCGCACACAGAACGCCACCACGGCCAGCGCGAGCAGTGCGGGCGCGAAGCCGGCGAACTCCTCGCCGTTGAAGACGTATTCCGTGACGTAGTAGGGGCCGGCCGTGATGAGCACGCTGAACGCCAGGCTCATCCAGCGGAACGGGCGGAACCCCATCTTCTCCGCGAGCAGGTAGAACTCGTGCAGCGTCAGCGCCGCGAGCAGCGTCAGGATCGCGACGGCCGCGTGCGGGCCGAAAAACCACAGGCTGCCGAGCAGGATGCCCCAGAGCAGGAGAGTGCTGAGAATGCGGGAAACCACGCGCGCGAGTCAGGCGGGCCGCTTCAGCGGGCGCCAGTCTGGATTTGCTCCGTGGTGGCACCGAAGCGGCGTTCGCGCCGGCCGTATTCCTCGACCGCCGCCACGAGGTCGGCGCGGCCGAAGTCCGGCCACAGCACCGGAGTGAACACCAGCTCGGCGTAGGCGAGCTGGAGCATGAGGAAGTTGCTCAGGCGCAATTCGCCCGAGGTGCGGATGAGCAGGTCCGGCTCCGGCAGGCCGGCGGTCGAGAGATAGTGGGAATATTTCTCCCACGTCAGCGCGACCGGATCCTCACGGCCGGCGCGCACCGCCTCGGCGTAGGCGCGGGCGGCGTCGACCGCCTCGGCTTGCGCGCCGTAGTTGAGGGCGAGGACAAGGTTCCACTCGGTGAAATCCTTCGTCGCCTCCTTCACGCGCTCGAGCTCGCGCTGGACGTTGGCGGGCAGCTGGTCGGTGCGGCCGATCGTGCGCAGGCGGACCTTTTCCTTGATCAGGTTGTTCAGCTCGCGCTTGAGGAAGAAGTCGAGCAGACCCATCAGCCCCGACACCTCGTCGGCCGGGCGGCGCCAGTTCTCGGCGGAGAACGCGTAGAGGGTCAGGTAACGGATGCCGAGCTCGCGCGCCGCGTCGACGACGGTGCGCACGGTCTCGACGCCGCGGCGGTGGCCTTCGAGGCGCGGCAGGCCGCGCGCCTTGGCCCAACGGCCGTTGCCATCCATGATGATGGCGACGTGTTGCGGGACCTTGGCCGGGGCGGGGGCGCTCATGCGAAGAGCCGATTGAGCGTCCGGCTCCGCCGTTTGACAAGACCGCAGGTGCGGGCTTGCCTCGCGCGCACCGTGCGCCTGATCCGCGTCATTTTCCTCCTCGGCCTCCTGTCCGTCGCGAGCCTGGCGGCCCGCGCCGCGGACGAGACTCCGTTCGGGACGATCCTCGCCGACGCCGCCACCGAGGCGCCGCACCGCGCGCTGCGGCTCGAACAGGGTTACGACGCCCTCCTCCTGCGCGTGCACCTCATCCGCGCCGCCCGCCGCTCGGTCGACCTGCAGACCTTCATCTGGAAGAACGACGCGAGCGGGCGCCTGCTGCTCTGGGAATTGATCGAGGCCGCGCGCCGCGGCGTGAAGGTGCGCATCATCGCCGACCAGTTGTTTTCCGAGACGGATCCCGCGACGATCGCCTTCGTCGCCACCGCGCACCCCAACCTCGAGGTGCGCCACTACCGCCCGGCCTTCCGGCGCATCGACCCCGCGTTGTGGCGGCAGGCGCTGGCCGGCCTGCTGGCGTTCCGCGCCACGAACCAGCGCATGCATAACAAAGTGATGCTGGTCGACGACGCCGTCCTCCTCACCGGCGGACGCAACGTCGAGGACGCCTACTTCGACCATGCGACCTATTACAACTACCGCGACCGCGACGTGCTCGTCACCGGTCCGGCCGTCGCCGAGGCCGCGGAGGTTTTCCGCCACTTCTGGGACTACCGCCACGCCGTGCCCAGCCGCGCGCTGAAGGATGTCGCCGCCGAGATCGCGCGCGGGGATTTCCGCCGCTACGACCGCCGCGAGGACTGGGACTTCGGCGGCCACTTCGACGATCTCCTCCGTGAGGCGGACGACGCCGCGCTCATCCGCGAGCGCTTCGTCGCGCCGCTGCGTGCGGTGGCGGCGGTGCAGTTCATCAGCGACGAGCCCGGCAAGGCGCGCGGCTGGTTCCGGCGCAGCGCCCCGCGCGGCACGCTCGCCCTCCGCGCCGCGGTCGAGCGCGGCGAGAGCGACATCCTCGTGCAGACGCCCTACCTCGTGCTCAGCCCCGCCGCGCGCGACCTCGTGCGCGACCTGCGCGCGGCGCGCCCGGGACTGCGCTTCCGCATCTCGACGAACAGCTTCGCCTCGACCGACAACCTGCTCGCGTATTCCGCCAACTACCGCCTGCGCAACCTCTACATCGAACAGCTCGGCCTCGAGGTGCACGAGTTCAAGCCGCGCCCCGCCGTGCTGCCGGTGTTGTTTCCGCGCCATGCGGAGATGGACCGCCTCGCCGCGCAGGCGAAACCCGGGGCGCGTCCGCCGTTCTTCTCGCTCCACGCGAAATCGCTCGTCGTCGACCAGGCCGTCGCCTTCGTGGGCTCCTACAACCTCGATCCGCGCTCGGAGAATCTGAACACCGAGTGCGGCGTGTTGATCGAGGACGCGGACTTCGCCCGCGAGCTGCGCGCCGAGATCGAGCGCGACCTGCGGCCGGAGAACAGCTGGGTCATCGCCCGCCGCGACCTGCCGCTCGGGCTCGAGGCGGTCAACGGCCTCATCGGCGGCCTGATGTCGCTCTCGCCCGTCGACGCCTGGCCGATCCGGAACACGTCGAGCTTCGAGCTGTTGCCTGGCGCGCCGGCCGTGCCGCCGGGCCACAAGGATTTCCACCGTCACCACCGCGACGTCGGCAATTTCCCCGGCGCGGAAGGTTGGATCAGCCAGAATGAGATCCTCACGCGCCTCTACAAAGCCGTCGGCAAACCACTCACGCCGATTTTGTAGGACGGTGCTCGGCGCAAAGGGTAGGGCGGGCCCGCCGGGCCCGCCGCGCGAGTGGCATCACGTTCCCGGCGGGCCCAGCGGTCCCGCCCTACCTTGGCCTCGCGGAGCTCGGCCCTCCAGGGGTGGGAGAATGCGTGGGATGTCGCCTCGTTTGACAACGCGGCGGGCGCGGGCTTGCCTCGGGGCATGGCGACACCCCCGCTCACGACTGCCGAAATCACCGCTGCGCTCGCCGCTTTGCCCGGCTGGAAATTCGAACAGGATGCGCTCACGCACACGTTCCAGTTCGCGGACTTCAAGGCTGCGCTGGCGTTCATGGTGCGCGCGGGCTTCGAGGCCGAGGTGATGAACCATCACCCGGAGTGGACCAACGTCTACCACCGCGTCGCCATCCGCCTCACGACGCACGACGCCGGCAACAAGGTCACGGCCAAGGACACCGCGCTGGCGAGGAAGCTCAGCGAGCTGGCGCGTTGAACCGTAGCGCAGGCGTCCCGCCTGCCGGTCGGGTGGGTGAGCGTGAATTTTCCCGCTGCCCTGATAACGGCGCGGAGCGGAGTCCGCGCCCTACCATGCACCGGCCTTAGCCGGACGGTCAGATGCCGAACGGGCGCATCGCGGCTACACTGCGGGCGAATTTCCGCCGCCATGCTTACTTCACTGCTCCGCAAAATGATCCGCCGCCAAGAACGCACCGTCGGGGTGCCGCTGACCTACCTCGACGAGGTGGCGACGCACTCGCCCGGACTCGTGGCGAAGATCGGCCTGCTCGGGCCGCTCGGCGAACATCGTCGCGCCCTGCCGGCCGAGGCGAAACACGTCGCGACCGTGCGCGCGGTGCTGGCCGAGGATTGCGGCGCCTGCGTGCAGATCGCGGTAAATCTCGCGCTGGCCGAAGGCGTGTCGCGCGATGTGGTTGTCGCGGTCGTCAACGGCCGCCTGTGGGAATTGCCGCCAAATCTCGAGGCGATCTGCAAGTTCGTCGACGCCCTGCATAACCAGGAGACGATCACGGAGTCCCTGCGCGACCAGCTCGAGGTCGAATACGGGCGCGACGGCGTGGCGGAACTGTCCGCCGCCTACGCGCTCGCGGCTTTCTTCCCGCGCTTCAAGCGCGGCCTCGGCGTTGCGCAGAGCTGCGCGCTGCGGCCGGTGGAGGTGTGAGTCGCGCTCGTTCCGCCACCGGCTCGGCGTGCGCCGCGAGCCACGACGCCGGCAACAACGTGACGGGGAAGGATACTGAGGTGGCGCGAAGGCTCAGTGCACTCGCCAATATGGAAGCACACCCGAGGTTGTGACTGAGTGACAGCTTGTGTCAGATGCGGAGCCTCTGATAGCAATCGGTCGTCCATATGGAATCCGGTGCCCCGCTTGCTCATGGCAATCCGCTGACGCTCACGGTGCGCAGCATGGCAGCCGGACAGCGTGTGTTCGGACGCTTCTTTTTGAAACGGATATTGGGGCAAGGTGGTATGGGCGTGGTTTGGCTGGCATGGGACGAAAAGCTGGGCGAGGAGGTGGCGCTGAAATTCGTGCCTGACCTGCTGCGCTGGAACCGCAAAGGCTTGGAGGAAATTCGCGCTGAAACCAAACGCTCGCGGACCCTGGCGCATCCGAATATCGTGCGTGTTCATGATCTCTTGGAGGAGGCCGGCATGGCGGCCATCGCCATGGAGTATGTCTCCGGTGGCACGCTGGCTGATTTTGCGTCGTCGCACCGTGGGACGCACTTGGAGGTGGAGGACATCGCGCCGTGGATCGGGTCCGTCTGCTCGGCCCTCGACTATGCGCATCAGCAGGCGCGTCTGGTGCATCGCGATCTTAAACCCGCCAATCTGCTGCGCGCGACGGATGGAACCGTGAAGATCGCGGACTTCGGCGTAGCGCGCCGCTGGGCAGAGGTGGCGGCAAGCCTGACGCATGCCGGGCAGGGCACTTGCTGTTACATGAGTCCGCAGCAGCAATTGGGGGAGCTGCCGACCCCGGCTGATGATATCTACTCCCTAGGCGCGACGCTGTATGAACTGCTCACAGGGAAACCACCCTTTTTTTCCGGCAACATCGCGGCGCAAGTGCTCCAATGCCGACCTGAACCGATTGCTGCCCGGCGCCGGGCACTCGGCGTCGATGGCGCGCCGGTTCCGCCGATGTGGGAGCAAACAATCCTAGCCTGCTTGGATAAGGAAGGGCACCGGCGTCCTGCCTCGGGTGCAGACTTGGCCGCGCGACTGGTTGTTCGGACCGTGCCAGACCCGGGACTGCAACTTGTCGTGCGCCGCTGGTTGTTGCCGGGGTTGGCGGCAGTTGCAGTGGTCGCCTCGGGTTTGGCGCTGTGGCATTTGCTGGCACGAGGCCAGCGGACGGTGTCGGGGAAATCCCCGGCTCCCGCAGTCGCGCGGTCGTTGGATAAGGCGGGGTTTTCGGACGACTTTTTCTCGAATTTCTCCGGTTGGCTGGCGTGGGGCGAACCGCGGCCGCAACGCATCCAGTCATTTCAAGGTCGGAAGTGGCTGCTCGATAACAATGGTGACGACATGTATTTGAGCGGGCTGACCTCGCTCAATCGCTTCGATTTCCCGGAAGGATTCACGCTGGAAACGGAGGTTTACCTCAGCGTGACCAATCCGGCGGGATGCCATTGCGAGGCCTACGTCGGTCTCACGCGTAATCCCGCGCGTTGGATGAATGCGCTCGGCTCCGAAGGTGATGCCGGGGAGGGATTGGTCACGGGGTTGAATTTTGCCGGTGATGCCTGCTGGGGCACGCCGCTTGAGGGACGCAGGCACCTTTGGTGGGGTGGCAGCTTTCTTTCGGAGGAAGGCAAGCAGGTGGTATCTGGCGAGCAAATGACGCAGGAGGCACAATTTGTGGACGAACTTGCCAACCGCTGGACACGATTGCGCGTTGAAGTGGATGCAGATCGTCGGGTGAAATTTTATGCCGACGACCGGCTGATGTGGGCACCGGACGAGAAACTTCATCCCGCGGTGCTGCAGGGGCAGCGAGTAGTCCTTAAGGGCCGTTCACTCGGTAGCGCAGGCAAAGCCTATCATGACTGGGTGCGGCTGACTCCGGCGGGCGAAGGGGCATTCGCTATTGCCGATATCGCGCCCACTCATTCCAAAGTCCACGACCTTGGATGGAGCGCCAGCGATTGGCAGCAGGACGGCGGTGTCGACTTCCCGCAGGCTTCGCCGGGTGGCCAACTTGAACTCAACACCGGCGAGCAAGCATCGGAGATCAGCCTCCGCTCGCGAAAACGCTGGAAGAGCGGATTGGCCGCGGTCTTTCAGGTGCAACCGTTCCTCAGGTCCGCCAGCGGCGGTCGGGATGTGGCTCGGGTCGGGCTCGTCGCATTGGGCGAAGGCAGGCGCGAGCGGTTTATCGGCGTGGAGCTAGTCGCCGACCAAATATGGCTGGTCGACTCGGGAAGAGCCGAAGGATCGCGCCGGGTGGCGATGCTTGGCGGATATGCCTCGGGCTCGTGGCAAACCCTCATCATACAAGTCGATGCGAAAGGTCGGTTCTCCGTCACCGGCTCGTTCATGGAGGCGTTTCCGCTGGAATTGGGCGAAGAATTCAAAGGGCAATGGGCGGTTGAAGTGGCGGTGAGGGAGTCGGGCGACGGGGCGCGTTTCCAGCCCGTGCGAATCGGGGCGCAATCTGCAGAACACTGAACCTCTCCTTATCGGTTTTCGAATCGCGTTTTACCGGTTGCCCGCCTTGCTCATCGCTCATGATCGACACCAACGAGACGCTGCTGGACCGGCTCAAGGTGGAGACTGCCCACGAGGCGTGGGAGGAGTTCTATCGAGGCTACTCGACCGCCGTCATGCGCTACGCCATGCGACTTGGCCTCGATCATGCGCGCGCCGAGGACGTGCTGCAGGAAACGATGGTCGTGCTGATGCGCCTGCTGCCGACTTTCGCCTATGACCGCAGGCGCGGGCGATTCCGGAATTTTCTCCTTACCATCACGCACCGCCAGGCGCTAGGCATCTTGCGGCGCGCGAAACGCCGTGGAGAAGTTCCGCTGCAACAGACGACCGAATGCGCCGCGCCCGAGGCGCCGGCACCGGAACTGTGGGAGGATGCGCTCTTGGCGCAGGCGGTGGAGAACATGCGCCGCGACCCGGCCATGGAGCCCCGCACTTTCGCGGTCTTCGAAGCCTACGTGTTGCAGCGGCGTCCGGTGACCGAAGTCGCAGCTGAATTTGGCCTGACCGGCAACGCGGTTTATCTGGTCAAAAATCGCCTGCTGCGTCAGCTCCGCGCCGAGGTCGCGCGTCTGCGCCGGGACAGCGAGACCGAGGAGAGCTGAGGCGCGGCAGAAAGAATTGAGCCCTCGCGGCAATATTCGGATATGGGCCGGCATGACCATACGACCCCGGGTCTCAAGGCGAGCGGGTCGAGTGCGCCCCGGCCTTCCGTCGGGATGCTCGCGCGGCTGCGCGTCGTAGCCGATTTGCTCCGGGACGCCCCGGCGCTCCCCGCTGGTCCGTGTTTGCTCTGGCGTGATGAAGGGGGTTGCGTGGCAGTCCTCTCGCTGAATCGCAGGCTCACGATCGGGCGAGATCCGTCCTGCGACATCTGTTTGGATCACCCCATGGTGTCCCGCCGGCATTGTCGGATCGAGCCGTTCAACGGTGGCGCGTGGCTTAGCGACCTCGCCTCGGCGAACGGGACTCGCTGCAACGGCAAACGGGTGGTCGGCGCACTGGAAATCGCCCCGGGCGACCTGATCGAACTGGGTGGCACCGTGTTGGCTTTGGGCGCGGGTTGATGCGGAACGGATTTAGCGAAAGATTTCGCCCTTAGTGGCAATACTAACACAGGCGCGGCGTCGTGCCGTGCCATTACGCATTATATGAAGCACCGCATAGTAAAATTGGGTTTTCGCCGCGAAGCGGCAAGGACGGCGTCACCCAACGGGGACTTGGGGTCCTCGCGCAGCAAGGATGATCGAGCCGTCAACGTGCAGCATGTGGTAGCTTTACTTGTGCTGCTATTGCCAGTTTCTGTAGTTGGGCAAACCGCTTTTAATTGGGGGACACCCACAACAGCTACGGGAGATTCAGACGTCAGCATTGCAGGCTCGCTGGTATGGGCATACGCGTTTGCCAGCCCTTCCCCATACACTGTGAATGGTGTGACCTTTTCACAATTTGGTGTGTCGGATTTAAGCACGGCTCCAGTATCATTCAGCAATGAGACAGTGTGGGACTACGATACTAACCCTACAGGAATGGGGTTCGATAGTGTGTTCGATGGGGGAGATTTTCCCTTTCTAGACTTGAGCGAGAACTACCAAGGGTTGCTGACATCCGCGGTCTCTTGGAGTATGCAGACAATCAGAGTAACTTTTACCGGCTTGAATGCTGGAGGCAATTACTTGGTTCAATTGTGGGTCAACGACTCGAGGAATATCGTCGACGTTGAGTATCGCACCCAAAGTCTCATCGATGGTTTTTCAAACACGGTTCAATTGGCGTTTAATTCAGTAAACGTGATGCACGGTGTTGGACAATTCACGAACGCTACTTTCGTGGCTGGACCAAGCGGCGAAGCTTACTTCGATATCCAACCTGGCACTGGCTATGAGC
>CAYYVB010000121.1:0-350 GCA_964475035.1 uncultured Opitutaceae bacterium
GAGCCTGGAGGGACTCGACGACCTTGCTGGCGGTGAGCTCGATGACGGAGTTGACGTCGTCGCGGCTCGGTGCCGGCTTCGAGATGACCTTGATGAGGAGCGAGCGGCGGAGCGTGCCGGTGAGGGAGCTGGTGGTGGCCATGAGTGAGACGACGGGGCGCGCGGACCGGAGAAGGGTGGGGTGGGCCGCGCGGCTTGGAAAACGCACTTGCCTGTAGGTCAAAAAAACCGCGTGGTCGAGGGCGAATCTTCTCCGATGCTCGCCTGGCTCAACGACGTGTGGCAACGCCTCTCCCCCCGCAACGCGGGCGCGCCGGGCCACGAAGCCGGACAACGCGGCGAGGCGGCGG